>JAFXGB010000099.1 GCA_017520235.1 Muribaculaceae bacterium
GCCGTGATATATCGCTCACATGAAGGTCCGGCTCATATTGATGGCGACCCGGTAGAATTAGGTGATATTATGGATATAAAATGCCGAAGAGGTGGACTTAAAATATTCGTACCAAGTAAAACTCACACCGAATTTCGTCCGATCTTAACTCCGATAAATAGTTTCTTGGCCGAAGTGCGTATTGCTATGGCAAATATCTTCAATCCACGCAAGAAATGAAACAATCAGTAATTATAAATAATATAAAGCAACATCTTGGAATAGAACAGCTCAACGAAATGCAACAAGAGGTAGCTCGCACCTCGGCATCGCAAATGTTGTTGCTGTCGCCTACTGGTAGTGGCAAAACAGTGGCATTTTCTATCGCGTTGTTACGCACTCTCACAGCTCCGCGAGGGAAAGTGCAAGCAGTGGTGATTGCTCCTGCACGCGAACTTGTGATGCAGATTGCCGAGGTGATACGTCCTATTGCTGTAGGGTTTAAGACCGTGGCGTGCTATGGCGGTCATTCGATGATAGATGAGGCTTGTTCCCTCACATCATCAGTACCCGACATTATTGTTGCCACACCCGGTAGATTGCTCGACCATTTAAATCGAGGGAATGTTGATTTAGTGGGAGTTAATGCACTTGTGCTTGATGAATATGATAAGGCTCTTGATTTGGGTTTCCATGATGAGATGCGCAAAGTAGTGCGCCCAATGCGCTCGTTGTTGTTGACAGTGCTCACTTCGGCAACCGCTCTCGATGAGATGCCATCATTTGTCAACTTCAAGTCACCTAAAATTCTTGATTACACTGAGAAGACCGAGGCTCCACGTCATCGCATGCAAGTGGTTAATGTGGAGAGCCCGGTGCGAGATAAATTACAATCGGCGCTCGATTTGCTCCGGTCATTGCCTAACGGGAAGGTGATTCTGTTTGTCAATCATCGTGAGAGTGCAAGCCGTGTGTATGATTTTTTGCGTAAAAATCGTATGCCGGTTGGCCTATATCATGGAGGTCTTGAACAAATCGACCGCGAAAAGGCTATTGACCTGCTAAATAACGGAACAACTCCTATATTGGTATCTACCGATCTCGCTTCGCGTGGATTGGATATCGACCACGTGCAAGCTGTGGTGCATTATCATATGCCGCCTTCGCCCGAAAGTTGGACGCATCGCAATGGCCGTACGGCTCGAATGGGTGCTGAAGGGACTGTTTATGTCATCACCGCCGAGGGTGAAAATATTCCTGATTATATCGATTTTGACCGTGGCTATGTTCCCTCGGGAGAAAGCGAAGATCCTATAAAATCTGATATTTCGACATTGCATTTCAACGCCGGTAAAAAAGAAAAAATATCACGTGGCGATGTGGTGGGATTTATGATTAATAAAGGTGGATTGGAGTCATCGCAAGTGGGTAAAATTATGGTAAAAGACCATTGTGTGCTTGTTGCTGTGCCTCGCAATCGTGCCGATGAGGTGTTGACAATGCTCGCCCCTCACAAAATAAAAAACAAGCGAGTGAGAATAACAAAAATCAAAGTGTGATGTTGCGTAAACTAATAAATATCGTAATAGCATATAGCTTTGTTTTTGCAGTTACAGGTTGTCAAGGACAAGGAGCAAAAAGTGATGTTGTAGGGGGAGATACATTGACCACTAAGGCGCAGTTGCTCACTATCGTTGATTGTGGCTCATATACACTTGTAGATGTGGAAAATCCATGGAAAGAGGGAACTACGTTGCAACGCTATGCTCTTGTGCATCGCGATAGTGTAGTGCCCGGAAACTTGCCTTCAGATGCTACATTGGTGCGAGTGCCAATAA
>JAFXGB010000100.1 GCA_017520235.1 Muribaculaceae bacterium
GTATGCCGAGAGGCTCAAACAACACCTCGAAACCATGAGTTGGCAATGTGTATTCATATATTGCAATACCGATAGACAAGCATAGTGCGACAAGCAAAATCTTGATTAACGGATCCTTGAAATTTTCTAAAAATTGAGATAGCAAAGAGGGTTTTGGGGGAGGAGTCAAGATGTTAACACCATATTTGGCTCTGCTCTCTTCAACTTGTTGTTGATTAAGCCCTGTTATAGACTGGTTTTCTGTTGACATATTTCTTATTAGTGATTATATTTTAATGCTTTACCTTTTATAGAGTTATCTATCACACCATTGTGATATACTCTGTTGCCGTTGACATAGGTGCTTATAACCTTGTTGTGTAATGTTTCGCCGGCAAGAGGAGTCCATGCGCAACGGCTTAAGACATCTTTATCTGAAATGGGATATTCTTCATTGGGTTTCACTACTGCCAAGTCGGCAAAATAACCTTCTCTGATAAAACCACGTTTCTCGATGTTGAATAGTCGGGCAGGGGCATGGCACATTTTATCGATGACCTGTTCAATGGAAAATACTCCTTTGCGAGCGAGTTCAAGCATCATGAGAAGATAAAATTGCACTAATGGACCTCCTGATGCAGCCTTTAAAGCGCCACCCTCTTTTTCTGATAGAAGATGAGGAGCGTGGTCTGTTGCCACGATGTCGATGCGTCCATCGGCAAGGGCTTGGCGCAATGCTTCTCGATCTTGCGCGGTTTTTATGGCAGGATTCCACTTTATGCGTGTCCCTAAACGAGAATAATCCTCATCACTCCACCACAAGTGGTGGGCACACACCTCGGCAGTAACACGTTTTTGCTCAACAGGAGCGCTTGTCAAAAATTCGAGTTCGGCCTCGGTTGAGATGTGAAGAATGTGCAATCGTGCATTATATTTAGTGGCCAATTCTACGGCTTTTTTTGTCGATTGGTAGCACGCTTCAGTGCTGCGAATGATGGGGTGTTGTTCCACCGGCACATCGTCGCCCCATTGAGCTTGTGCTTTCTCTTTGTTTTGGCGTATGATATCCTCATCTTCAGAGTGAATGGCTATCAACGCGGGAACTTCAGAGAAGATGCGTTGCAGTGCAGTGTTGTTGTCAACAAGCATGTTGCCTGTTGATGCCCCTAAGAACAATTTTACACCCGGAATGAGCGAATAATCGCAACTGAGCAACGTGTCGATATTGTCGTTTGTTGCACCTATGAAGAATGAGTAATTAGCGAGAGAAACCTCTCCGGCTCTTTGATGTTTTGCTTCAAGAGCTTCGAGGGTTGTCGTTTGCGGAATGGTGTTGGGCATATCCATGAACGATGTAACACCACCGGCTACGGCAGCTGCCGATTCTGTTGCAATATCGGCTTTGTGAGTGAGACCCGGATCGCGGAAATGCACTTGGTCGTCAATCACTCCGGGCATCAAATAGTTGCCCTCTAAATCTTCGGCGTTGTCAACTGAAGCAATTAGCTCGGCAGGAGCATCTCCCTCTCCCACAACGGCTATTTTATCATCATTGATAACAACATACCCTTTGTGGCTACTGCCTTCATTGACAATAACTGCGTTATATAATAATCGTTGCATGGATTAAATATTATGCGTTATAATTGGGGTCTTTTTTGAAAAGACTGTTCCATTTCAAGCGTATGACGCCAAACACAGCTTCCCCAAAAATACTTGAATTCATTTTGCTTGTCCCGAGTACACGATTTACAAAGATGATGGGCACCTCTTTGATTTTAAATCCATACTTGTAAGCGGTAAATTTCATCTCAATTTGGAATGCATATCCCTTGAAACGGATATTGTCGAGTGGCAATGCTTCAAGCACGCGTCGTGTGTAGCACACAAAACCTGCTGTCGTGTCGTTGATGGGCATTCCGGTAACGATGCGCACATATTTTGAGGCATAGTAGGACATCAACACGCGTCCCATGGGCCAATTCACAACATTTACACCTGACACATATCGAGAGCCTATAGACATATCGTTGCCCTCTTTGGCACATGCTTCATAGAGAGGAATCAGGTCGTTGGGGTTGTGAGAGAAATCGGCATCCATCTCAAAGATGTAGTCATAGTTGTGGTCGATTGCCCATTTGAATCCTTCGATATAGGCTGTTCCCAATCCTAATTTTCCGGCACGTTCAATCAAGTGCACGCGTCCGGGATATTCTTGCTGCTTGGTTTTAACGATTTTAGCAGTCCCATCGGGAGAATTATCGTCAATGACCAAAATGTCAAACTGATGAGGCAATGCTAATACGGCATCTATAATATTTGCAGCGTTCTCTTTCTCATTATACATGGGAATTATTACGACGCTGTCAGATTTCTGTGTTAATTGTTCGGTTGTCATTGTTTTTAGCCTTGTGACCGCTTTACGTTTAATTATCCCACAAAGATAGTTTTTTTAATGAATTACGCCTCAATAGAAAAGCATAAATTTAGTTATCAGAGCTAATTTCTATTGTAAATTATTTTTCAGGGGCGAGGGTATCGCATGTTGAGGGGTTGGCGGGGTTGGTGTCGCAATAAAGGCGGATGCCGGCGGTAGCTGATGCCACCAACAACACAAGCATTAATATTATTGCTGTGATTCTATTCACTAAAATCTTTATATTTAATCCAACGTATATTTATTCCATTAAATTAAACCATATTTTTTCGTCGGTAACTACTGATATTTGCCCATCTTTATATAGAAATATATATTCATATCCATATGGGACGTCTCTATCTATAATAAAAGTTGTCTTTTTATTATAGATATTGGGTATATCTATTATTTGTCCAATCACATCCTTCTCTAATATAAATTCACGATTTCGATATTTTACATAATACTCTCCAAATGCACTATTTTTACACATAATACTAATAAATATACCACTAGTATCATTTAAGCAAAATGTATAATTAGGATTATAATGCATGGAATCTCTAACTGAACTAACAGATAAGTTAATAAAACGCTTAGATTTAGGTAATTTAACATTATTTAAAATTGAATCTAATTTTTCAAAAAAAGAGATATCAATTATTTCTGCTGTTACTACAGTTTTCCCATTTTGCTTATTTGCATGAGATTGGTATGCAAATAAGCAAATAAATAATGTGGTTAATACTACTATTTTTCTCATATGGATTATAATTGGGGGATGTCAATATATTCGCTTGATGGGACATGATATATGTTAAACTGTAGAGATCCGTTGTATTTCGATTTAATCCAATCAACAAATTTTGTATCTACGTCAGAAGTATAATTTGATTTAGGATGAGAATGAGTTATTGTACGAATTGTATATCCATTTTGTAATTGATTTAAGAATAGATAACTCAATCCGGGCTCACTACCTCTGACGTGTCCTGTTGTGATAAAATTCAAGCCTTTATCTCCA
>JAFXGB010000101.1 GCA_017520235.1 Muribaculaceae bacterium
ATCATATTTCCAAGAAAAGTAATCTATAATTGTTATCGCAGAGGCCTTCATTCAAAATCAATTCTGATATATTGTTTTCTCTAATATGATTACCTTTACGTTGGATTATAGTACCATTGGGAGCAAGGATGTGTAGGGTGAAATCCGATGCTTCAAATAGAGATGTCTCTTGCCCAAATTTGAGAATCTTGCAATTGCCAAGGAATAAATCGTGAGTGTTATTAGGAGAATCAGAAATTAAATCATCATCACTGCATGAGTAAATTGAAATAGTTATTATTGCGACCAAGGATCGAAATAGATATTTACTTATCGTTTTCATACTTTTCACGATTGAATATGTAATAAATTCAAAAATATATAATTCAAAATAAATTACAAAATGTGGATAGTAAAAAATATCTGATTACATCAAAAAAGTTTTAGTAAATTTGTATGATTGGAAAATATCAAGTTGAGGGTTACGTTATATAAATTATAAGTTCAAAGGTATATCATTGACATAAATTTATTATTATGAAGCATTTATTCTGTTTTGCGATAATATTGACATCATTAATTATAAGTGGTTGCGGTGGAGCAAAAATGTCTGTGGGCGATGAACAATTGGCTCGTGGGGAATATTATGATGCCTCAAAGACCTATCGTAAGGTGTATAACAAATATACTAAACGAGAAGAACGCCCCATACGCGGTGAAGCTGCGTTCAAGATGGGAGAGTGTTATCGGCATCTAAATATGAGTTCTCGTGCATCGGCAGCCTATCAAAATGCCATAAGGTATGGCTACCCCGATTCTATGGCTCAATTGTATTTGGCACAGTCTCTTCATGCCGAAGGGAAATATCAACCGGCGTTGAATGCTTATAAAGATTTTCTTGTGCGCAATCCAAAATCAAAAGCAGCATCAGTGGGCATTGCAGGTTGCAATCAGGCTATAGCAATGAAAGAGAAGAAGACAAGATACATAGTAAAGCAGTCTAAGTTGTTTAACTCTCGTCGTGCTGATTTCTCTCCCATGTACTTTGATAAATCACATGATGCGTTGTATTATACAACTACCAACGAAAAGGTAAAAGGTGATAAACGTAGTGAAATTACAGGGATGAAAAAATCCGATATATGGTTTTCTAAAAAAGATGAAAACGGACAATGGCAACGCCCTGAAACTGTTGAAGGAGAATTGAATTCAGAATTAGATGAGGGTATTATCTCTTTTTCACCTGATGGGTCAACAATGTATTTGACAAAAGCCCGCAGAGAACCAAATGCCAATACCGGAGTGGAAATTTACACATCTCAACGTTCTGATGCACAATGGAGTGCACCGGTGAAATTTGAAATAACAGCCGATACGCTTTCAAGCTATGGACATCCTGCAGTATCTCCCGATGGTACATATCTTTATTTTACATCAGATATGCCGGGTGGATATGGAGGTAAAGACTTGTGGCGTATTAACCTAAAAGAACGTGCTGGCTCACTTGAAAATCTTGGGGAGTTTATTAATACTCCGGGAGATGAGGAGTTCCCTTATGTTAGAGAAGATAGTGTGTTGTATTTTGCATCTGACGGACATCCGGGTATGGGTGGACTTGATTTGTTCCGCGCACAATTGACACCATCGGGCGGATGGAAGGTTGAAAACATGGGATTACCCATGAACTCATCGTATGATGATTTTGGTATAACTTTTGGAGAAGGAGAAACAGGTTATTTTTCTTCTAATAGAGGAGACGGACGTGGATATGATCACATCTATTCATTTGAATTACCTGAGTTGAATATCTTAATATCTGGGTGGGTACTTGATAAAGATGAAGAGCCTATCCCTAATGCGGTAATACGCATTATCGGAAATGATGGATCTAATCAGAAACAGGTTGCTCGCAATGATGGCTCGTTTAGCTTCCCATTGCAACGAGGCGTGAGCTATGTGATGCTTGCCGGGGCAAAAGGGTATTTGAATGCAAAACAAGAATTTACGTCAGATACTGCAGAAGAAGATGCTGAATATGGCGTTGATTTCTTGCTCGCATCAATAAACAAACCGGTTGTTATTGAGAACATATTCTACGATTTTGATAAGGCTACATTGCGCCCTGAATCAAAAACCGCTCTTGATGAAATGGCACAGTTGTTGCGTGATAATCCTAACGTAACAATAGAAATGGCATCACACACCGACCGCAAAGGAACTGACGAATATAATCTTGATTTATCCCAACGTCGAGCTAAATCGGTTATTGATTATCTGATTGAGGCCGGAATTAAGGCAGACAGATTGCAACATCAAGGATATGGTGAGTCTCGTCCAAAGACAATAACAAAAAAACTTGCGCGTGAATATCCTCAATTTAAAGAAGGCGATGTGTTGACTGAAGATTACATCCTTGCATTGCCCGAGGCTGATCAAGAGGTTGCCGATCAAATTAATCGTCGCACAGAATTCCAAGTACTATCAATTGATTATATGATGTATTAATTTATGGAATTTCGCACAACGATAAAACCGCTTGAGAGTAGAGGCATGATTTCTCATGATGGGGCAATGATGTTGCTTGGCTCATGTTTTAGTGATAATATTGGTCGCCGTTTACAAGATGCGCTTTTTGATGTTGAGGTAAATCCATTTGGAACGTTATATAATCCTGCAAGTATAGCTTTGGCTTTGCGAGATTTGATAAATTGTCGCGAGTTTGGGCTGAATGATTTGTTTGAGTATCAAGGACGCTACCACAGCTTTAGCCATCATTCTTCATTCTCCGGAGTAAATGCCGGAGATGTTATATCTCGCATAAATGATAAAGTCGTCGAAGCCTCAGTGCGATTAAAGCGCTCGCAGGTGTTGATTGTTACTTTTGGAACTGCTTATGTCTATGAATATAAAAAGACTCAAAGCGTAGTATCAAATTGTCATAAACTCCCTGCTGCCGATTTCAATCGCCGATTAATGAGTATAGACGAGATTGTGGGTTTGTGGAAGAATATAATTTTAGAATTACAGGATATAAATCCTAATCTGAAAATAGTATTTACAGTTAGTCCCATCCGTCATCTCGCCGATGGCGCTCATGCTAATCAGGTGAGCAAATCAATATTATTGCTTGTGGTTGAACAATTGAGCAATATATACGAT
This sequence comes from Muribaculaceae bacterium, assembly GCA_017520235.1. Taxonomy (GTDB): domain Bacteria; phylum Bacteroidota; class Bacteroidia; order Bacteroidales; family Muribaculaceae; genus RGIG4079. The sequence continues at coordinate 3,139 of JAFXGB010000101.1, forward strand.
GATGTTATTTATTTCCCTGCTTATGAGATAATGATGGATGATTTGAGAGACTATCGTTTTTATGCTTCAGATATGACTCATCCGTCAGATGTGGCAGTGGATTATATATATAAGATATTTTCTCAATCATTTTTTAGTGAAGAAACAAATAATCTTGTACACGAGTGTGAGAAATTAACTCGCCGATTGAAGCATCGACACATGACCGATGATGTTTTGGCAATTGAAAAATTTAACCTATCCACACAACATATTATAGACAGAATGTTATCGGCTTATCCTTATTTGGGACAAGCTATAAAAAATATACAGACATGAACTATTCCATTTCGCAAATTGCTGATATATTGAAATTGCCACAGCCCATTTTCCCGGCAATGGAGATAAATACGCTACTAACCGATAGCCGTTCATTGACATATCCTGAGCAGTCATTGTTTTTTGCTTTGCGTACGCGCAATAATGACGGGCACAAATATTTGCAAGGAGTCTATGGCAAAGGAGTGAGAAACTTTGTTGTGGAACATGTTCCGGAAGCGATGCAATCAATCAACGATGCGAACTTTTTGGTCGTGCCCAATGTGAAACTTGCCTTACAAGCGATTGCTCGTCATCATCGACAATTGTTTACAGTTCCTGTAGTTGGGATAACAGGTAGCCGAGGGAAAACGACAGTTAAAGAATGGTTGAATCAACTATTACAAGATGATTTTAATATTGTGCGTAGTCCGCGAAGCTATAATTCGCAGATAGGAGTCCCCTTGTCGGTATGGGGAATGGATAGAGATACACAATTTGCGATTTTTGAAGCAGGAATTTCCCAAGTTGACGAAATGCCTACTTTGCAATCAATGATACGCCCTAATTTGGGTATTATTACAAATATTGGCGATGAACATAATGATGGCTTCTCTTCAAGAAAGAATAAGTGTGAAGAAAAAATAGCGTTGTTCCGAGACTGCGATTGTATAATATATAATGGCGATGATGAGTTAATTAGTGATGTAATAGAAACAGCATCGGTAACAGTAAAGGAAATAGCATGGTCAACAAAAGATAGCGATCGTTCATTGTTTATCTCAAATATTGATAAAGGGAATGATTCTACAACGATAGAATATTTCTATTTGCAAAATCGTGCATCATTAATTATTCCATTCATTTCTGATTCCGATATTGAGAATGCAATTCATTGTCTTGCTGTGATGTTGTATATGGGACGAACTCCTGAAGTGATAGCGAATCGCATGAGAGGATTATCTCATGTGGGAACGCGCTTGAATGTTGTGGAGGGTGTAAATAATTGTTCGTTAATATATGACTCCTACACCTCTGACCTTCATTCGCTGACTCCTGCTATTGATTTTATGCAACTACGTGCTACTGCTACTCAGTCATTGACAGTAATATTGAGTGATGTGATGCATGAAACAATGGAAGCGTCAGCTCTCTATAACGCAGTAGCCCATCTGTTAAAACAAAAAGATGTTGACAGAATAATTGGGATAGGAGAGGAAATATCGTCATATAGCGGTTATTTTGATGGAAATTCAATCTTCTACAAATCAACATCAGAGTTCTTGGCATCAATTAGTGCGAGCGATTTTGATAATGAACTGATCTTAGTAAAGGGTGCTTCACATTTCAATTTTGAACAAATAATTGAGGCTCTTGAGGCGAAACAACATGAAACAGTTCTTGAAGTGAATCTTGATGCAGTCGTACATAATTATAACTTCTATCGTTCATATGTAAAACCTGAGACCGGTATAGTCTGTATGGTAAAGGCTTCAGGGTATGGTGCAGGCCCTTATGAACTTGGGAAGACACTACAATCACAAGGTGCTGCATATCTTGCTGTTGCTGCTTTTGATGAAGGTATGGACTTGCGTAAAGCCGGAATAACAATGCCCATAATGGTACTCAACCCCAAGGTCGTTAATTATAAAGCGCTATTTGCTTATAATCTTGAGCCTGAGATATATAATTTTGACATACTGCAAAAAATAATCCAAGAGGCAAAGAATTGTGGATTAACGGATTATCCTGTGCACATTAAGTTAGATACCGGTATGCACCGATTAGGGTTCTTGGAAAAAGATATGCCTGAATTAGTCTCGATTTTATCAGGACAAAATGCAATATCTCCACGCTCGGTGTTCTCTCATTTAGCAGCAGCTGACTGTCCCGATATGGATGATTATACATTACAACAATTTGATAATTTCTATCGATGCTGTGATAAATTGCAAAGTGGATTTTCTCATCACATTTTGCGACATATTCTTAACTCTACCGGTATAACACGTTTCCCTGAACATCAATGTGACATGGTGAGATTAGGTATATGTTTGTATGGAATTCCGACAATGAATGATGGCTCGCAAGATAAATTGCGCCCGGTGTCATCGTTGCACACAGTAATTCTCTCAATAAAAGAGTGGGAAGCCGGCACAACAATAGGTTACAGCCGTCGTGGACTATTGCATCGTAAATCACGCATTGCAACAATCCCTGTGGGGTATGCAGATGGAATAGATCGCCATCTTGGTAATGGGAATGCTGAGGTATTTATAAATGGTAATCGTTGCCCAACGGTGGGAAATATCTGCATGGATATTTGTATGATTGATGTTACCGATGTTGATTGTAAAGTGGGTGATGCAGTCGAAATTTTTGGTGACAACATCCCGGTTGTAGAACTTGCCGATAAATTGGGGACAATCCCTTATGAAATATTGACTTCTATTTCTACAAGAGTAAAGCGAGTTTACTATCGCGAATAATATGAAAATTTATATAGGGAAGGTGATAGGATAGTCAAAATTACTCCTCTTATGATGAGGTAGGAGATGAAGGCGAGCCACACAGCGTGATTGGCAAATGTGTCAAATAGCGCAAAGTATAAGCCGAAAAAAGCTACTGATGCTATAAACATAGACAATAGCATTGCACGAGTGCGTGTCGCTCCAATAAAAATACCATCCCATGTGAATGTAACGAACCCGGCTAATGGAATTGCAGCAGCCCAGTAGTAATAGCTTTTTGATGCTTCAATAACTCCGGGTTCAGAACTCAATATCATAAGAATTTCTTCTCCACCAAATGCATATATACATGTAAAAATAATTGCGACGATGGCTCCCCATAGCATTAATGCTTTTATACATTCTTTTAGTCGAGGAGTGTTGCATTCACCAATAAATCGTCCTGCAAGTGCTTCGCCGGCAAATGCAAATCCATCCATGAAGAATGAGAATAGTAGGAATAGTTGCATTAATAGTGTGTTAACTGCAAGTATTGTGTCGCTTTGTTGAGCTCCGGTGCGAGTAAACCACAAGGTAACGGCAACAAGGCAGAATGTGCGAAAGAATATATCAACGTTAATGGAGAAAAATCGTTTGAGTTTGTTTAATTTGAAAATTTCAACGATAGGATATCGTGTTAGATTATATTTACTTCTCAGACATAATAGCAACCCGATAATAAAACCTACCCATTGTGCAGTTAGTGTACCTGTTGCAACCCCTGTAAGTCCCCAATCAAATAGGTAAACAAGAGTCAAGCTTGTTGCAATGTTTACAATATTGATTAATATTGAGATATACATTGTGGCTTTTGAGTCTTGCATTCCCAAGAACCACCCCGAGAGAGCAAATGTACCTAAAAAAGCCGGAGCTCCCCATATGCAAATAGAAAAGTAGTCCCATGCATAGACGCTTGTAGTGGAGTTTACATTGAGAAAATTGAGTATCGCAGAACCTAAAGGCACCTGCAACGCAACCATCGCTATGCCCACGAACAAGGCTACTACCAATGCTCGATAGAGCGTGAGCGTTGTGTCTTTGAAATTTTGTGCGCCAAAGGCTTGTGCGGTCATTCCGCTTGTGCCCATGCGCAAAAAAGCAAATAGCCAATAAAGCATGTTAAACATATTGCCACCAATGGCTATTGCAGCGATATAAATCGCACTACCCATGTGCCCTGTTATCGTTACATCAACAAGCCCAAGCAATGGCGTTGTGATATTGGTAACGATAGCAGGAATGGATAGAGCAAGTATCTCTTTATGAATAAGAGGTAGTTTCAAGAATTAGTCTTTGAGCTTTTTAGCACGAGTGCTGTCCCAGTAAAGGTAAGCAATCAACAATGCATACATTGCTACGCCAAGTATTTGAGTTGTTCCTTCTGATAGAGGGTTGGCATATTCAAATCCTAAGAAACGTGTCAATGCTGCAAATACACCAAACAATGCTCCACCGGCGATTAGACCTGAAGAGATGAGCGTGCCACGTTCTTGACGAGCATTGTTGATATCTTTATCTTTAGAGCTGTGGCTCACAAAGTAGGCAATAGCACCACCCACAAGCATAGGTGTGTTCAATGGTAGTGGAATGAACATACCCAAGCAGAATGCCAACGCAGGTACTCCGAGCCAATTAAGAATTAACGCAAGGATAGCCCCCACCATGTATAAGATCCATGGAGTTTCACCACCCATCATCAATGGCTCAATAACCTTTGCCATCGCGTTGGCTTGAGGAGCAACGAGAGCATCATCGCCGGTAAATCCATATACATCGTTCAATACAAGGATAACACCACCCACAGTCGCTGCTGATACGAGTGTGCCGAGGAATTTCCAACTTTCTTGTTTGCGAGGAGTTGAGCCGAGCCAATATCCAATCTTCAAGTCGGTAACAAAACCACCTGCCATTGAAAGAGCTGTACACACAACGCCACCAATAATCATTGCAGCAACAATTCCTGATGTACCACTAAGACCTATTGCAACAAATATTGCCGATGCAACAATCAATGTCATGAGAGTCATGCCCGAAACAGGGTTTGAGCCAACGATTGCAATAGCATTAGCAGCCACAGTAGTGAATAGAAATGAGATTACAGCTACCACGATCCAAGCCACAAATGCTTGCCAGAATGTGTTGATTACTCCAATCCAGAAGAATACAAATACAACAATCAATGCCAATGCAATGAAGAACACAACGTGTTTCATTGAAATGTCAAGTTGCCAGCGAATGGGTTTCGCACCGTCGGAGTTCCCTTTGAACTCACGGCCTGCAAGACCTACTGCTTGACGAATAATAGGCCATGATTTAACAATGCCGATAACTCCTGCCATAGCAATGCCACCAATGCCTATTAAGCGTGCATAATCGCTGAATATTGCATTGGGAGACAATGATGCAATGCTTGGATCGCCATAAGTGCCCATCAATGGGATTACCACCCACCACACAAAGATAGAGCCGGCAAAGATTACAAAAGCATATTTCAACCCCACGATATATCCGAGACCGAGCAATGCCGCACCGGTGTTGCAGCTAAACACCACTTTAGTCTTCTCTGCAAGAGTAGTACCCCATTGAGACGCAGTAGTAGTGATAGTCTCAGCCCACCAGCCAAATGTAGCCACGATATAGTCATACAATCCACCAATGAGCGATGCAATGATGAGTGTTTTAGCTTGACCTCCACCGCTTTTAGCTTGAGCACTCACAAGAACCTGTGTAGTGGCAGTAGCTTCAGGGAAAGGATATTTGCCGTGCATGTCTTTTACAAAATATTTGCGGAATGGAATAAAGAATAGAATTCCGAGTACGCCACCAAGCAATGAGCTAAGGAATATTTGCAAGAAATTAACGGTAATTTCAGGGTATTTGGCTTGTAGTATATAAAGCGCCGGTAATGTAAAGATTGCACCTGCCACAATAACGCCAGAACAAGCACCTATTGACTGAATGATAACATTTTGGCCCAATGGGTTGTCCTTTTTCAATGCTCCCGACAAGCCAACGGCGATAATAGCAATGGGAATTGCTGCTTCAAACACTTGTCCCACTTTCAATCCAAGGTAGGCTGCTGCTGCACTAAAGATGACAGCCAAAACGAGCCCCATAGTAACTGAATAGGGAGTTGCTTCGCTGTACTTGCGCGTGGGATGCATAATGGGGCGATATTCTTCCCCCTCTTTCAACTCGCGGAACGCATTTTCCGAGAGTTCAGTAGGATCTTGTTCGGCAACAAGATCAACATCTTTGAAATCCTTTTGCATATAGTTAAGTTTTAATGAAATTTCCTTTACAAATCACAAAGATAGCAATTTAATCGGAAATCCCCGACAAATAGCTCCGGTGCATATTATTTAATCAAAAGTGGAACATATAAGAAATAATCGTTATATTTGTGATTTAGATAGAATTATTATTAAAAGAGATGATGGAAAATTGGTTGATTTGGTTAATCGTGATGGCGATATTGGTAATTGTTGAGTTGCTCACATCGCTTATTGCAACATTTTGCCTTGCAGTGGGGTGTCTTTGTGCTATGATGGTATCATTGGTGAATCTTGGCTTGGAGGCTCAACTAATAGCGCTAATAATAGGAACAATTGTGTCATTTGCTGTATTTGCCCCAAAAATACGCCGATGGCAAAAGTCGCGTGAGGTAGCCAAAGGAACCCCAGCTTTAAGTAACATGGATGCGTTGAAAGGGCGTGTTGTTGATGTAATTGAAGATATTCCGGCAAATGGAGTGGGTCGTGTAAAAGTCGATGGTGATCGTTGGCAAGCGCGTAGCAATGATGGCTGTCCCATATCTCAAGGCGCTCAAGTGCGCATTACGGGTTATGATAGTATTATTTTAAGTGTCGAACGATTATAAATTTAATAATAAGAAACTATGAGTACACTTGTGTTATTGGGCATTGTAGCCCTAATTGTAATTATTCTTGTAATAGCTGGCGTGAAGGTTGTACCACAGTCAGAGACAAAAGTTATAGAACGTCTTGGTCGTTTCCATAGTGTGCTACCTCCGGGGTTAAACATTATATGGCCATTTATAGACAAACCTAAAATGATATATACTCGCCGAGTAGAAAATTTTTCGGGACGCCGTCAAATCGCAAGTATCGTGTCGACAGCAAGTATTGACTTGCGTGAACAAGTCTATGATTTCCCTTCTCAACAGGTTATTACAAAGGATAATGTTACTACCGAGATAAATGCGTTGCTGTATTTCCAAATTGTAGATCCCAAAAAATCAGTTTATGAGATCGATAATCTTCCAAATGCGATAGAAAAGCTCACTCAAACCTCATTGCGTAATGTTATTGGTGAACTCGAATTAGATGAAACTCTCACCTCTCGCGACACGATTAATTCTCGCCTTCAGACGATTCTTGATGAAGCGACAAACAAGTGGGGCGTTAAAGTTAATCGAGTGGAGTTGCAAGATATTACACCTCCAGAAAGTGTGCGTGAGGCGATGGAAAAACAAATGCAGGCTGAACGCAATCGTCGTGCCGAGATTTTGAATGCCGAAGGGGAGAAAAAATCATTGATTTTGCGCTCTGAAGGAGAAAAGCAATCTCAGATTAATCAAGCTGAAGCCGAGAAGCAATCTCAAATCCTTAAGGCTGAGGGTGAATCGCGAGCAAAAGTGTTGCAAGCTGAAGCCGAAGCAGAGGCTATTCGTCGGGTTGCCGAAGCTATAAAAGAGTCTAAAACCGATCCGGCAACTTATATGCTTGCCATGAAATATATTGAAACTCTCAATGAAATGGTTTCAGGAAAAGATGGCAAAACTGTTTATATCCCATATGAAGCGACAGGAGTTCTTGGCTCAATCGCCTCAATCAAAGATTTATTTAATAAGTAAATAATAGATATAGTGAGGTGGCAATATGTCAATGGACTTATTGCCACTATTTGTGAATAAAGATATATAAGTATTTAACATGAGTTCGATATAAGAGATATTGAATTTATAAAAAAACTAAATCAGCTATTTAGAGTTAATGAAGTAGCTGATTTTTTTTGGCAAATAAGGCGGATTTGGTAAATTTACAAGACCTAATTGTGAGATCCACAAACAATTATCATTATGTTTAACCGCCGTTATGTAATGAGTTGGGTGCACAAGCAGTTGAACAAAATGTACCCATGATTAATTATGGCGTTACAATTGCTTCCCTTGACAGAATATTGGATAATGTCGCTTATTAGAGCGATCTAACGCAGTCCAGCATTTCTCTAATTGAGTTGACGAAAGTTCCGTTAATGGATATTTCATGTGGGCTTGTTGCTGTAATATTGTTTGGCATATCGTTAGAGATGCCTACTCCATCACGTTGCAATGCATTGATAATCCATCGCTTTAATAATCCATCTTCGCAGTTGAGGGAGATTTGTTTTTGGAACGATCTGTTAGATGTGAAATCTCCGATGCTGGCGTCAAAAGCAACATCGCGATCAGCGAAAAGATTATTTAACTCTCCGGAAAACACTAAATCTTCAGTTATCCCCTCGATCATAGAGTGGTCGTTACGTAGTAACCAAAGTCCATTGGCAAGAGCAAGAGATTGGTTTATGTCATGAGAAGATAGGAGAATGGCTTTGTCTTCTTCTTGAGCAAGCCGATGGAGATTGTTCATCGTCTCAATGCGTGAGGCAACATCAAGAAATGCTGTCGGTTCATCAAGGATTATGATGGGTGCCTCTTGCGCCAAAGCTCGTGCAATCATCGTTTTTTGTCTTTCCCCATCAGATAGTGTGCCCACATAGCAGTTGGCTTTATCCTTCATCCCAACAGCTTCAAGTGCGTGAGCTATAATTTTGTGGTCTGTGATGTCGAGATGCCCGAAGAATCCAGTATAAGGGTGTCGCCCAAGAGAAACAAGTTCAGAAACGGTCAAAGCTCCGGCGAGAGTGCGGTCGGTATATACGATGCTGATTAATTTTGAGCGTTCGCGTTGAGAATAAGATGATAGTTTTTTCCCATTAATATATACATCGCCCGATAGAGATTGTTGCACACCTGAGAGTGTGCGTAGCAATGTCGATTTCCCTATTCCGTTTGCCCCTAATAAACACACCAATTCACCACAATTAAGAGAGAGGTTTAGCCCTGATAGTATCGTGGTTTCATTCTTCCCATTGCGGTAGCCTATGGTAAGGTTGTTGGTGGTTAATATGGCTGATTTCGGAGTGCTCATTATTAGTTGAAATAGAGGATGCGTTTGCGGTTAAGAATGATGTATATTATAATGGGGACACCTATAATGGGGGTGATAGCATTGATGGGTATTACTCCCGATGAGATAGGTAGGACACTGATGAGCGAGCAAAGTAATGCGATAACAGCACCACATAGCGCTGTTGCCGGTAGCAGAACGACATGGTTAGAAGACTTTAGTGCAAGTCGGGCGATGTGAGGAACAATAAGACCTATAAAGCCTATTGGACCACAAAAAGCAGTAACTACGGCGGTAAGTATGCCTGAAAGAACAAGCAACTTGTTGCGTGTTGAGCGAATATTTACTCCAAGATTTTCGGCATATCTCGCTCCTAAAAGTAGCGCATTTAACGGCTTAACAAGTAGTAGAGAAAGACTGAGAGAGATGATTATCAAAGACGCAAATATCGGTAATCTTTCAAATGTTACACCTGAGAAGTTGCCTAATCCCCATATAACGAAAGAGTGGACACCCTCTTGGGTGGAGAAGAAGTTGAGTAGAGATATTGCCGATGATGCTAAATGACTAACTAAAATACCTATGATCAATAGCATTATCGAGCTTTTTACTATTGACGAAAATGCAAGTAGAGTGAGTATGATGATGCCGGCGCCAAGTAGCGCTCCGAAAAGGATACTTACATAGGAACCAAGGTTATGCCCTATTGAGCCTCCGAGCGCAAGCATCACGATTGCCACACCCAGGCTTGAACCGGTTGAAACACCAAGTATTGATGGACCTGCAAGGGGGTTGTCAAAGGTGGTTTGTAATAATAGACCTGCTACTGATAGGGCCGCACCGGCAAGCATTGCAGTACAAGCCATTGGAAGCCGTGTTTCAAGTACAATAATCTCCCATGTTTTGCGAGTAGCTTCGTTCCCTATTAAGATGTTGAGTACTTCATTAAAGGGGATATTTACGCTCCCAATAATGAGACATGCGGGGAATAGGATTAGAAGCAATGCCGATAAAATCCACAATGCTATTTTTGAGCGATTGTATTTCGGTGGAGCTTGTGTCATTTTACCTGTTTATAGTAGATAGTTGTTGCCTCTTGTGAGAGCTCGGGGTGAATAATGTTTATGAAATCTCGCAGCAGCTTGTCGGGGTGAAATGGGAAATCTTCAAAAAGAGAAGATGTCGCTGTGTTGCAAGAATACACACCGCCATTTGAAAACGCGTTCATGCGTGAGTGTAGTGGGTATATTGATTTTAATTTGTCTAATGTGAGGTCGCGGTCAAATGTTTTTATAAACCAAAAATCGGCATTGTGGGCGCGGTCATAGACGGTTGCAAAATCAAGTTGGAGTGAGCCGGTTGATTGATCATCGTCCCAGGGGTATTTTGCGCCTGCATCGTTAAAAATGCGAGCCATGTAGCTACGCCCACCAGGGAGATACCACACTCCGTCAGTAACCATTTCGCTGATTACTATGGGACGAGTTTCTATAGCTGATGTTTTTGATGTGAGGCTGTTGTAGTTGTTGCGCACCTGATCATATAGTTCTGAGGCTTTATCGCGACAGCCATATAGCTCACCAAGTAATTTTATCCATTCAGCTCTGCCAAGTGGGGTTGATTCCATATAGTCGGCACATTCTATTATGGGGATTCCAAGTTGCTCTATTGCACCATGTCCTGCATTTTGGAACGGAGAGGTGAGAATTGCTTCCGGCTGATGTTCTAAGATGCGTTCTATCGAAGGCGACATTGACGATCCAGCATCAATAA
>JAFXGB010000005.1 GCA_017520235.1 Muribaculaceae bacterium
AGGTTGTATTTTCTCAAAAGTGCCACCATAATTACTGCCTCCTCGTTAGTCTGAGTGAGGACACACATGGGGCAACTGGGTTGTATGATACAAATTATGAAGGCAAGACAGAAGCAGCGATAAAAGCATTACGCGATAATGATTTTGTTTTTTTGCATATAGAGGCAAGTGATGAAGCCGGACATGAGGGCGATTATACATTAAAAAAACGTACAATAGAGTATTTAGACAATAGAGTATTACTGCCTATTTTGAACGCAGTATCTGAAATTGATGAAGATGTTGCGATTGCAGTTTTACCAGATCACCCTACTCCATGTCGTTTGCGTACACATACAGCTGAACCTGTTCCGTTTATAATATATAAACCAGGGGTATCTCCTGATGGGGTAAAAGTATATGATGAAAAATCGGCATTATTAGGATGTTATGGAATGATGTCAAAAGATGAATTTATAAAAGAACTTTTTAAATAAAATATTATGCAGTATTATAGTACTAATGGGAATTCACCTAAAGTCAATTTGCAAGAAGCTGTTGTTCATGGCCTTGCCTCTGATAAAGGTTTGTTTATGCCTGAAGTAATCCCAACTATACCTAAAGCATTTTTTAATAATATCGCAGAAATGTCGCTGCAAGATATCGCATATGTTGTAGCAAATACTTTGTTTGGACAAGATATAGAGTCAAGCACTCTTAAACAGATTGTTAATGAAACCTTGAACTTTGATATACCACTTGTGCATGTATCTGAAAACAAGTATAGTTTGGAGTTGTTTCACGGACCGACATTAGCATTTAAAGATGTTGGTGCTCGTTTTATGGCTAGGCTATTGGGATACTTTAATAAAAAACAAGGTAAAAGCATTGTAAATGTTCTTGTTGCAACATCAGGGGATACCGGTAGCGCAGTAGCAAACGGATTTTTAAATGTGCCAGGGGTGAGAGTTTTTGTTTTGTATCCAAAAGGGAAAGTAAGTAAGATACAAGAAGCCCAATTTACTACATTGGGAGCTAATATTACTGCATTAGAAGTAAGTGGCACATTTGATGATTGTCAAGCATTGGTAAAGAGTGCGTTCATGGATAAGGAGTTAAATGAGAAAATGCAATTAACATCAGCAAATTCTATTAATGTCGCACGTTTTTTACCACAAATGTTTTATTATTTCTATGCGTATGCTCAATTAGCTCGTATGGGTAAGCCTTTAGATAATATTGTGATATCAGTACCAAGTGGTAATTTTGGAAATATTACAGCCGGTTTAATTGGCAAACGCATGGGATTGCCTATCAAGCGATTTATTGCGGCAAATAATCGTAATGATATATTTTTCCAATATTTAAAAACCGGAGAATACTCTCCTCGCCCATCAATTGCTACTATTGCAAATGCAATGGATGTTGGTGCTCCATCAAATTTTGACAGAATTTTGGATTTATATGGACATTCTCATAACGCTATTGCATCAGAAATATCAGGGTGTACTTATATTGATGAAGAAATCGCTGAAACACTAAAAGACACCTATAATAATACTGGATATTTATTAGATCCACATGGGGCGATTGGATATAGGAGTTTAATGGAAAATTTAAAGGAAAATGAAATTGGAGTATTCCTTGAAACAGCTCATCCAGCTAAATTTAAAGATGTGGTTGAAGAAATTATTCAAAATAAAATAGATATTCCGGTAAAACTGGCTGAATTTATGAATGGGACAAAGACAACAGTAAAGATGTCGTCAGCATTCCCTGTTTTTAAGAAATATTTAATGAATGTTTAACCTTAAACTATATAATTATGTCTAATAAACGTGATTTAAAAAAACAAATAAAGTTTGTGTGCGGAGATATCGCATGTGAATGTATTATGGCTCGTAATTTTATCCCTGGTGTCGATGCCGAAAAAATGAATAAGAATATATATGATGTTGCATCGTTACAAACATCAACATTGAAACGAGTTAGTTTTGTATATGATAAAGTTGTATCTGATTTTGAAAATAAGAGTGCTTACCAAAAAGCTAAGAGCAAATATTTTGCAGATGCATATAAGAAACTAAATTCAGATTTTAATGATTCTATTAACGCCATAGTTAAATCTATGAATGATGCTCTTTCAAAAGAGCAAAAAGAAGCTCAAAAGAACAAATAATTAATTATAATTTTATCACCGCGTAATTTACTACGCGGTGATATGTTTTTGTATTTATATGCCTTATAATACTCTAAAAGTTTCAATAATACCACACGATATAGTTTGGGGAGATAAAGAAGAAAATTTATTATCAATAGGTATTATACTCTCTAAAATGGAAAGAGATGTAGATATTGTTGTTTTACCCCAACTGTTTTCTACTGGATGGCTATCTGATCCGGTTATGGTATCTAAATTATCGGAATCTAATTCTGAAAAAACAATAGAAACGATTAAAGAATGGGCAAGAAAATATAATTGTGCAATTTGTGGAAGTTTCATCGCTACTACGCTAAATAAATATTATAATAGAGTCTTTTTTATAGAGCCATCGGGAGAAGAAACTTTTTATGATAAGAGACATCTGTCATTGAGTAATGGTGAAAGTAATTTAATGGAATCAGGAAAAATCCCGTCACCGATTATTAGATTTAGAGGATGGAATCTTAAATTAATTGCAGGCGATGATTTGCAATATCCCATTTGGTGCAGAGGCTATAAAAACAGCTATGACGCATTGTTAGTTGTAGCAAACACACCTTCGTCAAAATCCAAGCACTGGGAACATCTACTAATAGGTCGAGCAGTAGAAAATCAAGCGTATGTTATTTGTGCAAATAGAACCGGAAATGATGATTTCGGTTCATATAAACATGAGGATTCAATTGTTGTTGATTATATGGGGGAATTAAATATGAGCAAAAAAGGCATGTGTATATTTGCAGAATTAGATTATTGTAAATTATCTGAATTTAGAGATAAGATTCAGATGTGGAAAGATGCTGATGATTATCAAATATTATTTTAATAGTTGGTATATTTGAGGCATAATTGCTTGATGATTATCATTTGTTATTTTATGAATTATTTTATAAGTCCTATTCTCTGATGTCACTTTTTGGGAATTTATTCGGGCGATAACATCTTCTCTACTTAAATTGTTCCGTTTCATTACACGAGCTATGCGCATTTCATCAGGCGCAGTAATCTCCCACACTTCATCAACAAGTTGATCTATTCCACTTTGATATAGAATAGCAGTTTCAATAAATACTTTACTATTATTGTAATGATTATTAACCCATTTTATTATGTCATTTTTAACCTCAAAATGGACAATGGAATTAAGCTTGTCGAGTAAAACTTTGTTATTAAAGACAATATTTGCTAAAACTTTACGATTAATAGTGTTATTTTGTATAGTATCTTTTGATATATTTGTTGCTATATAGTCTTTTATTGTTTGACTATTGTCCATTATTCTTTTGGCCATAGAGTCGCAGTCATATATATCATAACCTAAATGGAATAATATTTTACATATTATACTTTTCCCAACTCCAATACCTCCGCTAATAGCAATTATACGTGCCATTTCATTTTTGTTCAATTATAAATTCGACACTATCAGTTAGTAACTCTATGTTTCTAAAAATATCTGGGACATCAGATATTTTTAAAGGGATTTTGTGAATATTGTTGTTTGTTTGTAAATCGTTGTAATCTGCTAATACAATGATTTCGTTAGAAGTATTGTATCTACTCATTGGCAACAAATATGAAATTTCTGCTTTTGGGGGAAATAATATCAAATCAATATTATCTGGTACATTTATCGCTTTAATAATTATTGATTGTTTTTTCGCAATTAAAGGTTCTACAGGAATAGTTATTAATATTTCTTCTGGAATAACTTTAAAACCCTTTATTGGCTTAATGTGTGCCGATACAATCGTTGTATCTTTTAGCTCTTTTAATTTTATTAATTCTGTGTCTGCGACATAAATAGTTGTATCAACATCGCTTATTTTATATAAATAAACAGAGTCAGTGTTGGCAGTTATTGCTCCATTTATAATATATTGAAAATGAGAATTAACATCAGAATTAATATTGATTTTTGTTTTTTGACTTATAGCAGATGTATAGTTTATTCTAATAGAATCGGGGTGTATAGATGTAATATGGATTCCGTTCCAGAAATATTTACGAATAAGTTGTTCTATATCTGTTTTTTTTAGCAAAAAACGTTCTGAATACTTTCTTCCGAATGAATAATCTAAAAAATTAATCTTAATAGGAGGATTCTCTCCTATCATATATTTAGCTATAGATGTCCCTTTTTCTTTAATAGAAACATTAATATTTGAGGGAATCTCATTCAATATCGTGATACTGTCAGGAATACCAATTATTTCAATTGGTATTTTTATATCTTCTTCAATTTCATTATTTAGGTTAGACACAAGCCAAAATATAGAAGACACACATACAAATAATAAAAATATTATAAAATCTCTGCCTTTTGACGATTGAGATTTATTAGAATATCTTTTAAAAATATTGTATGTCTTTTTTTTGTTATGTGTCATAAATTTAGAGAAATAGTCCATGTGCTGTTCGTAAGCATAATGGACTATTTAATATAATTTAGGTTATTTGGATTTATTTGTTATCTTCTACTTGTGCATCTGCTGCTGATGGATAAACAGAGCCTTTATCTATTGTAATTTTTACGTTATCAGCAATTTCAATAATAAATGCATTTTCTTTTATTCCACGAATTTTACCATGTATTCCGCCAGCTGTAATAATACGATCTCCTACATCTAATCCGTCACGGAATTTTCTAATCTCTTTTTGTCTTTTTTGTTGTGGACGAAACATGAAGAAATAGAAAATAGCGATTAATGCTACAATCATTAAAATATTAAACATGCCACTATTCGCTGGTTCTTGTAGTAATAAAAAATTAGTAATCATATAATTTCTATTTTATTAAATTAAACTTTCTACAAATATAACATTTATATTTATGCTTTGTTGAGTTTTCCTTCGTTTTTGAGTTGAGTTATAACAGAATAAAGGATGCCATTTATAAATTGGCCACTTTTAGGAGTACTATAACAATTAGCAATTTCAATATATTCATTTAATGTTACTGGAATTGGTATTGATGGACAGTATATCAATTCTGTTATTGCAGCTATCATAATGACTATGTCCATAAATGCTAATCGCTCAGGATCCCATTGCCCACCGTTCACAAATTTATCAATATATTGACGATATATATCAGAGTTCTTTATCGCATTTGTAAATAATATATCTCCAAATTGCTTATCTTCCTCATCCTTATATTGAGGTAGCAATAGAGTGTTTTCTCCATTATTTGCGAATTGTTTTATCGTTTTTAAAACAAATGTTCCCATTATGTCTAAATCGTCATTCCAATATACAGATTTAGATTCTAAGGTCTCGCTTAATTCTTCTGATGGTAGAATTATATTTTTAAATATTGTTTTCCAAAGATTACAATCTTCAACATAATTAGATTCTGATGAAGACATATATTCTTGATAAACATCAGAGTTAATAATTTTATCTAACAATGATTTAATTAAAAGGGTGTCTTCTTCCCATGTTATCGGATTTGTTGATAAATAGGCTTGCATGTTGGGGTTGCTTTGTATTGCTGCAATAAATTTATTTTCAACAAATTTCATGTTGGGATTTAAATCATCATGTGTAGGTAGATATTTACTCTTAGCTGCATCAATTCTGATTTCTTGCATTCGTGTAATTTCTACCATTATGTTTAATAATCGATGATATAACTCATAACCTTTGTTTAATGAGGCTGTTAGGGCTTTTTGAGCATTTAATAATAAAGTGCGACTATCACAATAGTCAGATAATGTATTTAGGAACATTGATATCCCTTGCTCAAAACCGACATTAGTAAATTGACTATCATTACGCAAAGATTCAATAAATAGTGGCTCGCGTAAAATTATAGTGTTTACAATATTTGTCCAAAATAAAACCTCATCTTGAATTTCAGGCGATTTATTTTTCTTAAAGTCCTTATATACAACTGAATTTATAATTAACGAATATAATCTTGAAATTAGTGATGAATCCCATTTATTATCAATTTGAGATATATATCTGCGAATTTCGTCATATGAGATGAGCGATTTTGTGATTTTTAATGATGACAATAAATTAGAGGAATCTTTTTTTTGAGGAATGCCTTTTTCCAAGGAATATCCAGATAATTTGAGTAATAAGATGAATAAATCAAGATAAAGAGTATAGGCATATTTTTTATCACGAGATGCAGTTTCTGGTGCTACTTCAAGTTTAAATTCTTTGCGAGTCAACAGATAAGAATACAGCATCTGTACAACTTTAATTCTGATTAAAATGCGATTTATCATGATTCTAAATGTGCTATTAAATTTTTTACAAATTTACGAATTTTATCTTGAAAAAATAACACCAGCATGTTTAATTGTTGGTGTTATTCATGTTTTATTTGCTTAACGGATTCCACCCTTGTGCTTTTAACCCAATTTCACCTCCATCTCGAGTTTCCATTATGCAACCATATTCTTCTTTTGTAATATGTCCAATAATTTTTATCCCTTCAATTTTGTCAATAGTGTCATGTAAATGTAAAGGGATGGTAAATAGTAGTTCATAATCTTCTCCTCCATTCAATGCTGCAGTAACAAGATTCATCCCTATTTCTTCAGCCATAACCGCAGTTTGGTAATCAATAGGAATTCTGTCTTCATATATTCGGCACCCAACTTTACTTTGATTGCAAATATGTAATAACTCAGAAGATAAGCCATCTGAAACATCAATCATCGAAGTTGGTATAATGCCTTTTTCTTCAAGAATTTTAATAATATCCTTACGAGCTTCAGGCTTTAATTGTCGTTCGATTAAATATTCTTTTCCCTGAAATTGTGGTTGAAATTCTGTCTGACCATTAGACACAATTTTTTCCCTTTCTAGCAATTGTAAGCCCATGTATGCTGCGCCAAGGTCTCCACTAACACAAATCAAATCGTTGACATTAGCTCCTGAGCGGTATACAATCTTTTCTTTTGGTGCATCTCCAATACATGTTATACTGATAGTTAGGCCAGAGCGAGAAGTCGTTGTATCACCCCCAACTAAATCTACACCATATATGTCGCAGGCTAATTTAATGCCACTATATAATTCCTCAATGTGTTCAACTGCAAAACGTTTAGATATAGCAAGAGATACAGTAATTTGTCGAGGGTGTGCATTCATTGCATATAAATCAGAGAAGTTAACGACTGCTGATTTATACCCTAAATGTTTAAGTGGAACATATGTTAAATCGAAATGAATCCCTTCAACTAATAAATCGGTACTCACTAACACTTCAGTATTATCATAATGCATTACAGCACAATCATCCCCTACTCCTTTTATTGTAGATGGATTTTTAAATTTAATTTCGTGTGTTAAGCGATCTATTAATCCAAATTCGCCTAATTCAGAAATTTCAGTTAAATCTTTATTCATTATTGCATTATGAATTAAAACGATTTACAAGCTCTCTCATTATTTCCATCATGCGTGGTTGGGCTTGTTGTGCTGCTTTTTGGACCTCTTCATGAGATACTTTTTCAACAATACCCTCTACACCTAAATCGGTTATTACAGATACAGCAAAAACGCTCATCCCACTATGACGAGCAACAATAACTTCTGGGACTGTTGACATGCCTACTGCATCACCTCCTATTCGGTGAAAATATCGATATTCAGCTGGAGTCTCAAATGTTGGACCTTGTGTGCCTACATAGACTCCTAGTACAATTCGAATATTTTTTTCTTCAGCAATATCTTGGGCTGTTTTTATTAATTCACGAGAATATGCCTCACTCATATCTGGGAATCTATCTCCTAATTCATTATAATTTTTACCACGAAGAGGATGCTCAGGAAATAGATTAATATGATCCGTAATAAGCATAATATCACCGATTTTAAACGTTGGATTCATCCCTCCTGCAGCATTTGACACAAATAATGTTTGTATCCCGAGAGCTTTCATTACACGTATTGGGAATGTCACTTGTTTCATGTCATATCCTTCATAATAATGAAAACGACCTTGCATTGCCATAACTCGTTTTGAACCAAGGTTGCCAAATATTAAATTGCCACTATGACCTTCTACAGTGGAGACTGGAAAGTTAGGAATATCAGTATAAGGAATAAATTGTTTATCCTCAATGTGGTCAACGAGAGCACCTAATCCTGTTCCTAATATTATTGCAATTTGAGGAATATCAGAGATTCTAGACTTGATATATTCTGCAGTTCGATTAATTTGTTCAATCATAATCTTTTGTTTTAAAAAAGTTTTTTAGACATAATAAGTTTATATAATTCAATATCAAATGACTTTGTGTCAGTTGATATAAATTGAACATTTATTGGCACATAGAATATATATGGCTTTAAATCATCAGGAAAAAATTGACTTTCAATCAATCTAACAGCATCTTTTTCTGTCGTTATAATGTATTTCCTATCGCCTTTAAGATTGTTAAATGCAGTGTATATAGCTTTAAAATCATCAGCATTATAATGATGATGATCCTCAAATTGTTTAACTTTTATAATTGGTTTATGCTTTTTTAAGTGCTTAACTAATGGGCGCGGATTAGCAATACCGGTAACTACCAATATTGCATCTGATTTAGATAGCCATTCTAAATTGGGAATATATGTAACTTTTTCAGGAAATACTGATATTAAATCTCCATAATTATATCGTGAAAAAAATAAATTCTGATACGGATATAGATTTAAATTATTTTTGAAAACTCTATAATCTATAGGTTTCATCACATCGGGGCACTTAGATACAATAACAATATCAGCTCTACTAACAGAATGTATTGGCTCTCGCAAACGGCCTAATGGCATTATTTTATCATTAAAAATTGGGCGAGAAAATTCAGTAAGTACAATAGATATTTTAGGCTTGACATAGCGATGTTGAAATGCGTCATCTAAAATCAATAAATTTATAGCTGGATTTATCTCCCGCATTCTTTTTATTCCTTCACAACGATTTTCACAAACCGCAAGCGTTATTGTTTTATGCCCTTTAAACTTCTGATACATTTGGAATGGTTCATCTCCGATTTGTATTGAAGATGAACTTTTATCAGCTAATACAAATCCTCGAGTTTTACGCTTATATCCGCGACTTAATATCCCAATATTATATCTATCTTTAAGTATATCCACAATATATTCAGTGTGAGGGGTTTTTCCTGTCCCACCAACAGCAATATTACCAACAGATATTATGGGAATGTCAAATTCGTTTTGTTTAAGAATGCCAATGTCAAACATCCAATTCCGCACCCCTACAACAGCCCCATATATTTTAGATAAGGGCCATAATAATGTTGTTGAGAGAATTTTATTCCTTGCCATTGGTTCAAGCGTATTACTCAATTATGATTTTTTCCATGCGGCATTGCATCTTTTCCATGGTTTTAATTTTGTTTACCGCATTATAGTATATGTAGGCATTTCCAAGTTTTTCAGAAATAATTTGCTCAGAAATATTTTCTGGATTTAGTAACTTTTTTATAAAATCATCCATTTCTGAGGGATACTCTACGATTGCATAATCATCAAATCCAAGCTCTGAGGATAAGTCAGCTATAGCCATATCAATACCTCCAATTTTATCTATAAGTCCAAGATCTAAAGCAGATTTTCCGTCCCAAACACGTCCTTCTGCTATTGCTTTAATTGAATCAACACTCATCCCTCTTCCTTCAGCACATCTTCTAACAAAAGTTTCATATCCATTATTAATCATCTGTTGCATTTTATTTCGTTGAGATGTTGTCATTGGCTCAGTTAAAGAAATAAAATCACTATTTGAATTTGTTGAGACACATCCTTGAGTAATCCCTAAATTGTCTGTCAATAAGTCTTTTATACATGGGATTAAACCAAAGATCCCAATTGAACCTGTTAATGTTGTCTCATCGGCATATATGCGGTCTGCACCACATGAGATATAATATCCTCCCGATGCAGCAAGATGTCCCATTGATACATAAAACTTCTTACCTTTAGCTTTAAATTGTTCTAATGCTTCCCAAATTTGTTCTGATGCAAAAGCACTACCACCACCGGAATTTACACGTAAAACCAATGCTTGAATATCGTCATCTTCTGCAAGTTCTAGAATTTGTGGAGCCATGGTACGTCCAACAATACCTTCATCTCCTTGATCCACAATATCCCCTACTGCATATAAGATTGCAATTTTGTTATTACTATTATCTGTATTTAATACATTTACAATTTTGCAATAATCTGTAGGGGTAATTAAATTTACATCATTATATTTTTCTACGCCACATAGCTCTGCAATTGATTTTTCTGTTTCATGTCTATATGATAATCTATCAACTATATTGTGTTCAATATAGTACTTTGCCGGTTGTGTAATTGTGATGCTATCTGCCCAGCAATTAACATCTTCAATTGTGACATTTCGAGCTTCAGCAATACCATTGCTGATTGTTTGCCAAATATTACCCATGTAATGCTCTTGTTGAAGACGGCTAGCTTCGCTCATTTCTGTTAAGATAAAAGGTTCAACCGCACTTTTATATGTGCCAACTTTTATAACTTGCATTTCTACACCTATTTTGTCAAGTAAATTTTTAAAAAATACAGTAGTAGCAGAAAGCCCCTTTATGTCAACGCTACCCATTGGGTTAAGATCTAAGAAATTTGCAGAAGACACAATGTAATAGTTGTTTTGGGTATAAGTATCTGCATAAGCATATACCCATTTCCCGGATTTTTGAAACTCAATAATAGCATTATGTATTTCTTCACTTGTTGCTATGCCTGAAGTCGCGCCATCACAATTAATATACAATCCTTTGATTCTATTATCATTTTGAGCGCTCTTTAATGAGTTAAGGATGTCATTTAATGGAATTATTTTTGCTGAAGCACCATATAATTCACTAAATAAATCAAGTTCGGGAGCTCGTTCTTCAATAGTCCCAGATAAGTCTATATATAAAATTGAATTATCAGTTAATTTCGCTGTTGAATCTGAAGTTCCGCCTGCTATTGCAAATACAATTATTGACAAGAAAAATAGAATTGTTAATAACATAACAGACAGCCAAATGCCGGCAAGTGAGCCTAACATTGCTGTAATAAATCGTTTCATCATAATCAATCTGTATTATAAATCGTTATATAAAAATACCAATTTACAAAGTTAATATAAAGGATTTTTAAATCAAATAAAAACACCTTTAAAAATATCAGAATTTGAAATGAACTGCAATTCTTATCCCGTGTCGATCTATATTGTCGGTATCCTTATATGTTAATCGCCAAATATAGTCAACCCGAAGTATTTTAAATATATTTTCGATACCTATACCCATCTCCATATAAGGTTTCGATCCCATGTTACATGTGTGTGAAATTTCCGGGAATTTAAAAAGATTATTGTTGAGATTTGGATTGTTTTTATCACTCAAATGTCCATATAAACCTCTAAATGTAAAAACTTCTCTTAATTTCAATCTCTTTAGTAACGGAATGTAGTTTAATATTGCGCCATTTGCATAATATGTCAAATCCCATGAGGCATAGCTATCATTAATAAATTCCATAGGATTCATTAATGAGTAACTTTCTGGCTGTATGGTGTATGACAAATTTACATTGGGTATTAATAGATTGGGATATGGAGCTTGATTCCACACATGTCCTGCTTTTAAAATGATATCAATATTGCCAAATGCAGAAAACCAAAAACGTTTTTGGGCACTGATTTCAGTTGTATTAATAGTGTACTTACTTCCAATAAAACTCTTCGGTGAAAATGTGTGAGATAAAATGAATACTGGAGCATCTAAATTTACTGGATATCTTTTGGTTTTTGTTTGATAGAATTTTTCTCCGGGAGCATATCTCAATTGGATATTAAAAGAACATTGGTTATAATGTGAATAATGGTTGCCATATCCATCCATAAATTGCATATTTACAGTCGCTTCTTCCCTATCATGTTTTATACCGGCTTTAATTGAAAAATTGTTGTGAAATTCAAGAGTATAATCTAATAAGGTTGATCGTTCATAAATTGTTTGTTTGTCGTCCTGGCGTTTTAAAGAAAGAAAAATGTTATCATTATTGGTAAACTGATAGTGTTGTCCTAACATATTGACATCATAAATGTGAGATAATTTTAATGAATGGACAGGAAATTCGCGGGAATGATATTTCTTATCATGGAACGAATATTCAAGTTCGCTTCCATATTTTAATTTTTGATCTTTTGTGCCATATGCAATGTATCCTCGAGCAAATAAACGTTTGTTTAAATTTGCAGTTGTTAACCCACCGGCGCGTAATCTAAAACCTTCAAGATCATTATAACTGACAAATGAATTTACTGGACCAATGTCGAATTTACTATCTTTTGACGTATGAATATAGCCAGATACAATTACTTTTAGAATTTTTTCCGTCCAATAATATATCGGTACTGTACGTAATTTTGTTACCAAATTTGATATGTTATTCTCTGTATATGAAACGGGTGTTATTCTTTTTGTATTCCAGAAATGTTCATCTCTAAAATAAGCATCTTCATGTGTAATTACATTTTGTATATTGTTAAAAATACAATGATCTTGTAGAGGGTTAAAGTTGTGATTACTATATGATGTTTTTCGTCGAGCATATAATCTCTGAGTGCCTGGGATTAAGCTAACTTCAATAGTTAAATCGTCTTTTGTTTTTATTCTTGATCCATTTGCCAATTTTTGAAAATCTTGTTTAATATATAGGTTGTCGACAAAGTTTAAATTTATTGAAGGAGGAATATTCATTAATATACGCTTAATAAACATTGCACTATCATTTTTGAGGACATATAAACGCCCCGTAAAACCATGAGATATAGGATTGTGAGGTGCAAAACTCAATTCTATGCAGCTATCTCTATCTATGGAAATAGTATCAGTTAAGTAATATTTGTAAAAATTAGTTGCAATTTTAGATAGTGGGCTCACAAATCGACTCCCTAAAATCGTTATATCATTACTATATATATCAATCTCTCTCAGAATATCATCTATAAATATTTGTAGACTTTCTTGACTTGTAATATCATCAATGCCGGCACGCTTTATGCCAGTAATATATTCTTTTTGCGATTTAGGATTTTTACGATAATGAATATTGCTGGATTTTTCTTTTATAGATACATTTAATATGGGTTTCCCTGAAATTTCTGATGTATCTATATGATCTGTTAGAAAAGGGAATTTTTCAAATATCCAACTATTTTGAGCTTGATTAGTAAAATCATTTAATGCAAATGTAATTCGTTCATATTTTTCATAGTTATAATTTGCGTTATTGTATGGATTCGTGAGATGTTGTCGATCTATTATTTTTTCAACGAGTAATACAGCTGGATTATTTTTCTTGGTGTATTTCTCCTTTTTGGGCTTTACGAAAACTTCATTTAGTTTAATTCCGGTAGGTATAATTTCTAATTTTATATCTGACCCATTAAAATCTTTTAATGCGTAGTTTTTTGGAGAATATCCCATTACAGATGTTGTAATTGTATCGTATTTTTCATCTATATTGAATTGAAATTGCCCTTCCCCGTTTGCCAATATCCCTTTATTGGTACCTTTTAAATAAATTGCAACAAACGGCACAGGTTCATTTGTCAAAGAGTCTATTACAATACCAGATATTCTCTTATTTTGTGATGACAAAGGGAATGAAAGTATTAATAATGAAAGGAGTGTTAATATTTTGATGATTTTAGTCATTAATAATCAAAAGTGTAAAACTATTTTTTGCTTTTATTAAATTCTATCTTAATTTTGCAAAGATAATCATTCGATTTGTATTTGTTTTTGATAAATAAATTATTGATTTGCTAAATTAGAATTATTTCAAAAAAATAGAGTAAAAGTGGCAAAAGAGATTGAACGTAAATTTTTGGTAACTAACGATACATACAAGACATTGGCATATGAGTGCCGTTACATTAAACAGGGATATGTGTCCACTGATAAATATGCAATTGTAAGGATACGTGTTATTGATAATGAGTCTTTTATAACAATTAAAACTGCTACTATTGGAATAACAAGAAACGAGTGGGAGTACTCAATACCACTGGATGAAGCTTGTGAAATGTTAGAAAATGTTTCGCAAGGCTGTGTAATAGAGAAAAACAGATATTTTGTAAATTATTGTGGGTATATCTGGGAAATTGATGAGTTTTTAGGCGTTCATAAAGGATTGGTTGTTGCCGAGATAGAATTAAGGGCAGAGGACGAATCTGTTCCCCTACCCTCTTTTATTGGTGAAGAAGTAACAGGCATCTCCACCTATTACAACTCGTCATTAGCGTTAAATCCTTAACGTGAGTTTTACGACATTTTCCACATGGTGAGTATGTGGAAACATATCAACTGGTTGTATCGCATCAACTGAATATTTGCAGTCTAACAATGCCAAATCTCTTGCTTGGGTGGCAGGATTACAACTCACATAAACAATGCGTTTCGGTTCAGCATTTAAGATCACATCGACTACATCTTGGTGCATCCCGGCACGTGGCGGATCAACAATCATAATATCTGGATGACCATGTTTATTGACAAAATCATTAGTGAGAACATCTTTCATATCTCCGGCATAAAACGATGTATTATCAATGTCGTTTATTGATGAATTAAGTTTTGCATCTTCAATAGCTTCTGGGACATATTCAATGCCAATTACTCGTTTTGCTTGTTTGGCAACAAAATTAGCAATGGTTCCTGTCCCGGTATATAAATCATACACAAGTTCATTGCCCGTTAATTCAGCAAAGCTACGAGCAACTTTATATAATTCATATGCTTGATGTGAATTTGTT
The DNA here is from genome assembly GCA_017520235.1 of Muribaculaceae bacterium. Classification (GTDB taxonomy): domain Bacteria; phylum Bacteroidota; class Bacteroidia; order Bacteroidales; family Muribaculaceae; genus RGIG4079. The sequence goes on from JAFXGB010000005.1 coordinate 15,003, forward strand.
TGATAAAAAGATTTTGGACCAACTCTAAAACGTAAACCTTCCATCTCTTCTTCGATATAGTCCTTTCCACTAAAAGTGATAATTTCTTGGTCTGAAATTGTATCATTAACTTTTAGGTTGACAACATAGAGTAATGAGGTGATTTGTGGAAATTTATCTCTCATTGATTCAAGTAGTAGCTTAATCTTTTTCGAGTCATTTTCTCCGAATACCATTACCGCCATTATTTCTCCTGTTGACGCAATACGAATCATCAGAGTCCTTAATAAACCAGCTTGTGCTTTTAAATCATAAAATGAATATCCATTTTGTTTCCCAAATTCTTTAATAAAGAGTCTTA
>JAFXGB010000102.1 GCA_017520235.1 Muribaculaceae bacterium
GATTCAACACGCTATAACTTCCATATGTCAAAATCCATCCTTTATTACGCCATTGCTGGTCATAACTTGTATTATATGTTGTACCTGTACTCCATCGGAATGGATTAAACCACGCATAACATTCCATACCGCGTTTGTGGCACTCCTCTACAACAAATGCTAATGGGTCCCACCCTGGATTTGAGCCACGTGTACCGGTAAGAGCTGATGACCATGGCTCATAGCTTGACTTATACATTGCATCACACAACGAACGAACTTGAAAGCATACAGAAGTCAAGTTCATCGCTTTCAATTGATCTAAATAAGTTGTCAACTCTGCTTTCTGTGCAGTAGAGCCAGAAGATTTAGGCCAATCAAGATTCCATACTGTAGTAAACCATGTTGAGCGAAATTCGCGCTTTGGATTTGCAGCGCTCAAACCCTCAATAGATAAAATGCCCCAAAAGGCAACAATTAGAAATAATTTTAAATTTTTGAACATAGTGTTTATTATATTACTCTTTATATTTTCCTATTAACTCAAAATATTCCTATATATTAAAAAATCTCATATTTCATAAATGCATATAATTTTGCAAAAGTACACAAAAAAACGACCTACACAACAAGAGCAATAACCACACGACTCGCCTTATAAGCGAGTTATACCCCATCTAAACAAATGAGCATCCGGCAGCCGGATGCTCATTTGTTTGTTTTAACATTTTTACTTTAATGAATATTTTTGAATATATGGTTTTAATATTTTTGCAAAATATCGGAAACCGATATCTGTAAAATGATAATTATCTACAGTTGCTTCAACATCATCACCAAAAACCTTCTTCCCTTCCATATAATAGATATCCTTAGCTCCTTCAGCCTTTATCTTATTATAAAACTCTTTTAGCACCACATTCTTGGCATTTATATCTTTTGCCGTTTGTGCATTATATCTCATTATCGGGAACAATGGACTTTCAATAAATAGAATAGGAACATTAGGGCGATGTTCTCTTACATATCGATAAAATGGTTCAATGCGCTCCTTTAATTGGTCTGCTGTATTATTGGCAATACAATCAAATATTATCATTCCAGCATCAATGGTCACCAACAATTGAGCCACCTCCATATCCAACTGACCATTACCACTAAATCCCAAATTATAGAATTCTCGATTTAATTCACGTTCCAAAATATTTGTATAAGCCATACCGGGACGAGAAGCACATGCGCCTTGCGTTATACTTGTGCCATATACTACAATAGGTTTCTTTCGGCTTGGAATATCAACATTAGGTCCTTGGATTATTGCGGCAGAATCCACTCCAATATACAAACTGTCAATTCCATCATATAGAGGTAAAAACAATAGATATTCTCTCATTTTTTTCTCCATACCACTAACAATAGAGTATTTTGATGCTTTTTTATTACATGTTGGACGCACACTATTAACAAAGGTCCAATTATTGTTATCGTCAAGAGTATATAAGTCCATTCCTCGAATACCCACCGGTGTCATGTGATTCATTTCAAGTTCAAGGGTTGATATCCATTTGGCGCTCAAAGCAGTAGCGTCAGAAGAGAAACGGATAGACATTCCTGCGGTATTAGTACCTAATGTATATAATAACTCTCGTTTCACTTGAGACTTTAACGAATCGGGAAATCGCGTGAAACCATCTTCTACCGGTACAACAGAGCCATACAATGGAAATTGGCGTGCATCATGATATGCCATTTCTTGAGCATTGCTCACAAATGCAATGCAAGCAAGTGTCATAATTAATAATTTTCTCATTTTATCCTACTTAATTTATTTAAATTTACACAAAGATATAGGAATTTTGGATATTAGCCCCTAATATTTCTTCATAATTATTTCTATTCACTAAATTTAAAGACACATCAAGGTTCTTTAACTCATTTTTCTCCTACAATATCATTAAAATATCATTAATAATCACTACCTTTGCAAATTAATTAAGAAACTTACAGAGAATATGCCTAAATATTTTATACTACTAATATCAGTACTCCTACTTTCATCTTGTGGTGAGTATCACCGTGTACAGAAAAGTTCTGACTACGACTATAAATTCAGCTATGCAAAAAAAGCATTTGAAGAGAAAAAATACATGCAATCAATCACTCTTCTTTCTGAAGTCGTAACAGTATTCAAAGGCACACCCAAGGCAGAAGAATCTCTTTACCTACTCGCATTAAGCCATTACGAGAACAAGGATTACATCAGTTCTGGAGCTTATTTTCACACTTATTATACAAGATATCCAAAAGGCAAATATACTGAATTGGCACGTTTCTATTCAGGATATGGCTACTACATTGACTCTCCAGAGTCACAACTTGACCAAACAGGCACAATAAAAGCAATCGAAGAGCTACAAGCGTTCCTTGACTACTTCCCTAAAAGCGACAAAGTATCAATAGCGCAACAAGCAATTTTCGAATTACAAGACAAATTAACGCTTAAAGAGTTACAAAACGCTCAATTATACTATAACTTAGGTAACTATATGGGCAACAACTATGAGTCAGCCGTAATTGTTGCAAAAAATGCGATTAAAGATTATCCATATTCTAAATATAAAGAAGAATTGGAATTGCTTGTTTTAAAAGCTCGTTATCAAGAAGCGAGCCAAAGTGTTGATGAAAAGAAAGCAGATCGTTTCCGCATTGTTTTGGATGAATATTATTCTTACATCAACAACTATCCCGATTCTCCAAACAAAGAAGAAGCCGACAACATTTACAAAATCGCATCTAAATACATTTCAGAATAATAACTAATCATTATAAAAAGCATGGACTACAAAAGAACTAACGCGCCATTAAACACTGTAACTCGCGACATGATTGAAATGTCACAAGACACTGGTAATGTATATGAAACAGTAAGCATTATCGCTAAACGCGCTAATCAAATCGCTGGTGAAATGAAACATGACCTTGAAAAGAAACTTCAAGAATTTGCTTCACTTAATGATAACCTCGAAGAAATTTCTGAAAACCGCGAACAAATTGAAATATCTCGTTACTACGAAAAGTTGCCAAAGCCAACACTTATAGCAGCACAAGAGTATGTTGAAGGCAAAATTCACCACCGCAATCCAGCCAAAGAAAAGCTAAATCTTGATTAAATCAGATATTAAACTCGCACAAAGTTGGTTATATCAAAAATAATGGCTACCTTTGTGCGCTTAAAATTTATTATTAACTTTTAAA
>JAFXGB010000103.1 GCA_017520235.1 Muribaculaceae bacterium
GTCAATACCTCTCTAATAATGGAGTTGAAACGGGAATACATTATGCGATCCCTCCTCATTTACAACCTTGCTACAAGCAATATTCTCATCTCTGTTTGCCAATTACCGAAATGCTAAGCAATGAGGTCATAAGCCTGCCGATTACTCGTTGCACATCTCTTTCTGATGCTCACGAAATTGCAAATATCATAAACCAATACAAAGACAATGTCATTTAATAGTATTGAGTTTGCAATATTTCTCCCTATTGTATTTCTTATATATTGGTATGCATTCAAGAAATACACCCGGCTACAGAATATTTTTTTGTTGGGCGTGAGCTACCTGTTTTATGGATGGTGGGATTGGAGATTTTTATCGCTCATAATTTTAACTACTGCAAGTACCTATTTAACTGCAATAGCTACTAATAAAAGCAATAAGAAGCTTTGGACAAGTTTGAATATCATTATAAATATAGGAATACTCATATATTTTAAGTATTTCAATTTCTTTAGCGAAAACTTCAAAAATGTACTTTCTTTCTTTGGCATGACAGCCGATTGGGTAACATTAGATATATTACTACCCGTTGGGATATCTTTCTATACATTCCAAGCAATTGGATACTCTATTGATGTTTATAGAAACAAGATTAAACCCACAAAAGATTACATCGCATTTAGCACATTTATCGCATTCTTTCCACAATTGGTTGCCGGACCTATCGAAAGTGCTCGCAACCTCTTGCCTCAAATATCAAATACTCGACAATGGAATTATGATGACGCAGTTCTTGGCTTAAGGCAAATACTTTGGGGGTTGGTAAAAAAACTTGCAATGGCAGACTCATGTGCTATTATTGTTGATCATATCTTTTCTGCTCCTGAATATTATGCATCTGGATTTGGGGCATCGACTTTAATTTTAGGTGGTATTTTATTCTCTATTCAGATATATGGCGATTTTTCAGGATATAGCGATATCGCAATTGGTTCAGCAAGATTATTTGGGATTAGACTAATGAACAACTTTAACTATCCATATTTCTCACGAAACGTTAAAGAATTTTGGCAAAGATGGCACATTTCTTTAATGAAATGGTTTCATGAATACATCTATATATCACTTGGAGGTAATCGAAAAGGTAAATACCGCACACTCATAAACATCAGTATCGTATTTCTCCTTTCTGGGCTATGGCATGGGGCTTCATGGACATTCGTTATCTGGGGACTATGGGGAGCAATAACGATGTGCTCACATTTAATTTTCAGCAAATACAAATCAGAGAAAAATAATATTTCCACATTAAAAAATATCCCCTCAATTTTAATTGTATTTACATTAACAACCATTGGATTTATAATATTCCGAAGCCCTTCTATTGAATTTGCATATAATTACTTTGAATTAATATTCACAAGTGGCAATCTATTTACTATCCCCACAGGCTTAACTCCATTATGGATAATTGTCCTTGTATTAATTGTTGAATGGTTTTCTCAAAAACGATCATTTGCTTTAGAAAAAATGCCATCTAACGTAATTATTAGATTTGCTATATATTGGATATTATTAGGTGTCATATTATGGACATGTGAGTCTCAGTCAGATAGTTTCATTTATTTTAGGTTCTAAGATATGAGCAACAAATCAATTAATAAATTCATCATTCGCACAATTATAGCAGCAATACCGCTGATTATAATCGTTGCTACATATCTTATTATTGATCCATTTAAAGTCGTAAGATATTATTATCCTTATTTTGAGCCGAGGACATGGGAAACATGGTTAGGCTGGAACAAAAATTGGGTTAGTGTAACAACCTATGAACAAGGTCGCGAGACATACAAATATGATTCTTTTATATTTGGGTCCTCAATATCTATCGCATATAAAACCGATGAGTGGAAAAAATATTTACCCTCAAATGCAAGTCCATTCCACTTTGACGGAACAGAAGAAGATCTTAAAGGTATTCTTGATAAAATGCAATATATTGACAAACTAAATGACACCATAAAACACGCTTTGATTATAATAGAGCCTAAAACATTTACAAATCGTCCCACAAAGAAATTTTTAAGATACACACCCCCTCAAATAGGTGGTTGTAACACATATCTTGATTTTCATTATACCTATTTCCGTCAATTTATAAATTCTGATTTTCTAAAAAGCTATATTCCTTTTATGATAACAGGGGAGCCTATAAAATACGGGATAAATGACATCTTTCCACGACAACAACTCCTATATAATAAAATCACAAATGAAGAAGGGCTTGAACTTATGGAAGGAGCTATTGACAAAAACCCCGATAGTGCTTATCTTGAAAATGGAATGGCGAAGTTCCCTATTCACAAATTACATTATTGTCAACCTCTAATTAGTGACACTATACAATCTCATCTAACCAAAATATCAAAGCTATTAAAGAAACATAATAGTGATTATTATATCGTTTTTGGACCTAATCGCAAACGCGAATTAATACACCCATATGATCAAAAGATATTATCAGAGATATTTATTCCTGAACGAATATATCGATATACGGCAATTGACACAATCACCGACGACAAACCTTATTTCTACGACAATAACCATTATCGTACATTTGTTTGTAGTGCTATTCTTGATAGCATTTATAACAATCAATCATCCAAAGCTGCAATTGCTGCTGAATAATTTGGCTCATCTGTTATCTCTTCTACCAATTGAGTATATTTGACAATTCCATTTTCATCAATAACTACTATAGAACGAGCAAACAACCCTTCAATGGGTCCATCTATTAACTGCATTCCATACTTCTGAGAAAACATTGGCGAGCGAAACGCTGATGCGGTAAATACATTTTCAATACCCTCGGCAGCACAAAATCGCGACGCAGCAAATGGCAAATCCATTGAAACACATAACACAACTGTATTTTTCAATTTAGTCGCTTCTTCATTGAATCGTCTAACTGACATCGCACAAACACCGGTATCAAAGCTCGGAAATATATTTAGTAATACACGTCTCCCTAACAATTCCATTGATTTAATATCATTCAAATCTTTCCCAACAAGTTTAAAGCTTGGAGCACGTTTCCCTATTGTTGGCAATTCGCCATAAATATGGCAGGGGATACCTTTAAAATAAATCGTTGTCATATTATTCTTAATATTTCTTTATATATTAACGCCATAATAATTACATCTGTTCAACTTTTTCAAAAAACGCTAACATATTTTGAATAAAAATAAAATATTTAATACTTTTGCATAATAATAGCTATGTATAATTATACTTTTAATAATAACCAATATTTTTAATTATGAAAAAATTATTTATCTCTGCTTTAGTGGCAATGGGCGTTATCGCTGTTAATGCACAAAACACACTCGCTCCAAGCAAACTTACTGACAATATTTCAGTAACAATCAAAGGTGGTGCAACAACTCCACTTCAACTTACAGACGACGTAATCAAAGATACTCGCGCTGTTATTGGTGCAGAAGTTCGCAAACAAATTACACCTATCTTCGGTCTTGGTGTTGAAGGTAATTGGAGTATCAATACCGATCCAAGAGGCGTTAATACTTATGTATTTGACCACTCTTATGCCGGAGTATTCGGTACTACTAATCTTTCA
>JAFXGB010000104.1 GCA_017520235.1 Muribaculaceae bacterium
ATTGTTCTTGAAAGGTCAGGACGATTTTCATAGAATTGATCCACCAAAATACCTCCCATGAAGTCGTTTTTGCCAAGGATTTCGCGCAATTTTTGGCAAGAACCCTCTACGCAATACCAGGTGCCACTTTGAGCTTGGCTATCGGTTTCATTCCACACTAATTTATTGCTTTTGCGATAATCTTCAAGTGTGATATCGGTATAATAGTTCCCGGTAGCATAGATGTCGATTAATTCGGCATATCCATAATTTTTATAGTTGGGAGTTGCCCATTCAAAGTCTTTACTTGGATCATAATCTTTGCTTGCAAAGTTCACACCCACTTCAAAATATGATGGATACCAAGCCCCTGTATAGGTACAGAAATCGACATTAGGATTTGTTGCTTTCACCTCTTTGCGAGCACGAGCCATGAATTCAGTAATATTTTTAGTGCGCCATTCAGCCCATTGTTTAGCAAGTTTGCCATAAACAGGAGTGTAGCGTTTTCCATCTTTTTTCCATGAAAGGATATCAGATGGGAAGTTTTGCACTTTTTGACCTATGTATTCTTCAAATTTTTTGCGACTCATATCTGAGAAATCGGTGTTGATACCATCGTAACGTACGCGGTCAAGCATCAATCCGTCAACAGTAGGATATTTTGTGATAATCTCTTTCATGATGCTGATTATATAATTTTGGTATTCCTCGTTGATGGGGTTTACCATTGCACCATATTTGTTTGGCCCTTTAAGTTTAGTGATAGGGATAATGCCTTTTACCGGGTCATAGTAGTGTGAAGCCCATTCGGGGTGCCCTTCATAAACGACTCCGCGTTCTTTGTGATTGTTCCCGGCACAGAATACATTCATTGATGCAAGCACTTCAAGACCAAGTTTGTGACCTTGTTCAATGAAATATCCCAAGTAGTCAAATCCTGGATGGTTTTCTCCTTCCCATTCTTTGTGAATGGGGGCAATGTCGCTGTCAAATAGCACTTCGCCTGTGATTGGACGCAAGCACACAACAGCATGAGTAAAGCCGAGAGATTTTATTTTAGAAAGATAGTAGTCGATTGTGTCGGTGTTACTGAAACGGCGGAAGTTGGCTTCGGCATCAAACCACATTAGCGCAGGTTTTTGTGTCGCAGCTGTGGTGTGTTTAATCTCCATTTTAAATGGAGCAGCAGGAATACCTACATTGTTAAACAATGAGCTTTCGTAGTAATTGTGGTAGCCATATCTGACTTCAACAGGATAAGGCACTTTTTCGCTCCACACTCTCACGACATTGCTACTATTAAGAATTTGTGCTTTTGCAGGATATACTTTTCCTTTAAAGTCAACAAGTTCAAAACCTGATAGCTCTTTGTTCTCAGGAGTTAGTCCTTTCTCTCCCCCTTTAAAGCGAATCCAATAGGTCCCATCTTCGTTTTTTTCGCAACTTACGGCGATGGGTGCTTCGCTCATAATGCCTTTATTGCCATATGCGTTATTGAGAGCAAGGTAGGCAAAGCGTTTACCCACTTGAATTTTCTTAGGGAAATGAATGAAGATACTATCGCCAAGGTCTCCTGTGGTAACCATGCCTGTGTTTTTTACTTCAGATAGCAAATCACTTTGGACTTGTCGAAAATCAGACCATAGTGTTTTTTCACAACCCATATCTTTCCATGGTGCTAATTGAGCATAATAGAATGGCAGATTCTCATTATTAAATAGTTTTCTCCAATCGCTAACCATCGCAGGGAACAATTTGCGATATAGTTCAGCATTAGGAGTATTGGCTTCTCCTTGATACCACAGAACACCGGCAATAGGGAATCCTTTCCATGGATTTACCATTGCATTCCATAAAAGAGTAGGGGTGCCTTGAAGCCATCCGAAATCTTTTTCTGTTCCGTTGATATTGGGTAATTCAATATCGGGGAATTGAGCGGTAAATGTTTCGCGAGGCATCCATGCTTGTATTGTTGACATGCTCCATGCACATTGAATGATACCTACAGGTACATCGAGTGATTTTTCAAGTTGATCAGCAAATACATATCCCACTGCGCTAAATTGAGCAACGGCATCAGATGTGGGTTTCTCCCATTTTGCATTAGCAATATCGTTCATGCCGGTTGTTGACCATGCATTTTCTTGACGGAAAAGGCGAATGTTTCTACGACTATTAGCTTCAGCAATTATTTCTTGAGAGTTTTCAACGGGTTGACCGGTAAACCCTCTCATGGGCATTTCCATGTTGGATTGTCCTGAACACAACCACACTTCTCCAACATAAACATCATTCAATGTTTTAGCGGTGCCGTCAGATACAACTATGTCAAACGGACCACCAAATCCTGGAGTTGCGATGTCAACAGTCCAATTTCCTTGACTATCAGATTTGGTGTTGATTTTTTTGTTATCCCAGCCTGTTTTGATTGTTACTTTAGTATCGGGATTTGCTGTTCCGCGAAATGTTACTGTTGATTTTTGTTGCAATACCATGTTGTCATTGAAAAATGATGGCATGGTTATCTCGGCATTGGCGGTCAATGCTCCGAAAAGGAATAGAGATGCTATAGAGCTTTTTATTTTCATGATTATTTATTTTTTACATCTTGAATATAAATGTTTCCGAAACGATCTGTTACTTTCACTTGAAATTTTGCATTTGGATTTTTAGGTGTAGCGCGGAACATGTGGTCGTTCTTTGTGGGATAAATCCAGTCATATTTTATTTTGCTTTTATCGCTGCATAGAACTTTTGTATATGGATCGTAACCGCTAAATTGAGTCATGTCGGCAGTTTTTTTGCCATCTTCAATTAGTTCAACTTTCCATTTTGAATCATAATTCCACACATTTGCAACAATATCAGATGGAGCTTCTTCACATTCTCCAATACCATAAACGCGCATTTGGAAATTGCGATCATATTCGGCTCCTTTGTAGTACCATTCAACTTTGTTGCCATTAACCTCATAGACCGCATATCCGCGAGGAGTGCCATCAAGACACTCTGGAATTTGCCACCATGTACCACAAGCTGATGCTGTGTTGTGTTCCATGATTTTATCGTTAAATTCCATGTTAAGGTTATAGTGCATGTGACCGGTAATAATGTGAGTCTCGTGATTTTTAAACATATTGTGTAAAGCACGAGCATTTACTGTTTGGTCAGCTATTGTAAAATAGTCATATGCAAATTGTTTTTCTTCATTGGTTAGACGAGAGGGTATGTGCATGAAAATGAAGATAAGATTATCCTCAGGTACGAGAGCAAGATCTTGTTCAAGCCAATGGAATGTTTTTTCATCAATATATCCCATGTAGAAATAGTCTCGACCAACGAAGAAGTTGTTGTTTAAAATGATATAATGAGCGTTCCCTTTGTTGAATGAATAAACAGTGGGGCCAAAATATTTTTCAAATGTTTTGTATGATGTCTCGTGAGAGCGTCCATAATAGTCCATGTCATGGTTCCCTATTGCGCGGAACATAGGTATATTGATATCCGAAACAGTTTTGATATAGTCGGGATATAGGAATGGGCTATCACCAACGATATCGCCACAGTCGATACCAAATACGTCGCCTTTAATATTGCCAATTGTTTTGCGGCAATCATCAACAATTGTTTTATATTGTTCGATGTCGGAAGTTGATGTTACTTGAACATCCGAGTGAACGACAAAAGTGTGTTTTTTGTCATTGTTTTTGTTTTTCGTTAGAATAAAATCATAAGTCGTTTTATCGGCTTGTAATTGTTGATAAAACTGTGGAATTGTTTTATCCTTAACAGGAACTGTATAACCAGCTGGTGTTGTTATATACACAAAGCGAGAATCAATAGGTGTGTTGATAGAGTATATACCATTCTCATCGGTAGTTACTACTTGGTTCCCATCGGTAACTGCAACATTAGCAATAGCATTTTTGCCATCGCTCACTTTGCCTGTTATTACTCGTGTTTCATATACTTGCGCTGTTGCGCTTAGGTTTGTTATTGAGAACAATGTAGCAAGCATGACGCTTGCTACATTGGATATAAGAGCTTTCATTTATAAAAACTTCTATTTTAGACTGTTTAAATATTTGTCGATACCTGTTTTACATGCGCTCCAATAGTTGTAGTCGCGCACATGTACCATGTCAAAGAGGAAATAACCATCAGATGCGTTAATGCAAGCGTCAATGGTTTTAGTTACAGCAGCACCTTGTCCGCCATTTTCAAAACCTGTACTATTGCCCACATCAGGACCTCCTGCGAATTTAACATCTCCGCATAGTTTAGGTCTTGCCAATTGACAGAACCCTTGACAAGTCCATTCAGTATTGCCATAGATACTATTCACACCGGCATATGCTCCGAGTAGCATGAAATCCAAATGGTCAGCATATCCATACTTGTTCCATTCAGTACTAGCCCAAGAGTATTCTGAAGCGGCATTGTAGCGAGGGCTTGCCCAGTTAACACCTACTTCATTGTAGGTAGAATACCAAGCACCAACGTATGTTCCAAATTGAATGTTACTATTAACTGATTTCACAGCATCTCGAGCCTTCACGATAAAATCGTGAATGACTTTTGCGCGGAACGCCCACCATTGCTTTTGGTATGTTGCGCTGATGCATTTAGGAAAGTCAGAGATTGAATGACCAAGATAGCTTTCAAACTTCTTCTTTGACACATCAGAGAAATCAGAGTTTTTGTCGTCATATCGACAACGATCTAAGAATATACCATCGAGATCATATTTAGCAAGGTCCTTGAGCATGCTAATCAAAAATTCTTGTACTTCATCATGAGCAGGATTGAAAAACTTGGTAGAGTAGCTATCGCTATTAGAATCCATTGCATTAACAAGTGTTCCATTGAGGTATAGCGTTGTTACCCAGTCTTTCTTAGTTTTGTCACGGAATACAAGACCTTGTTCCCCAAGTCCATAAGGATTTACACATCCACCAGTGAATGTGTTTATCGCAGCATGAATTCTCAATCCGAGTTCATGCCCAGCATCGATAAATGCTTGAAGATAATCCCATGTCTCTGTGCGCTCATGATAATGGTATCCGCCTTTCCAGGTTGGAAGTTTTGTTGCATAGTCAACTACTGAAGTATTGAATAACACATCCCCCATTGAGTTTCTAACGTCAACAACAACATCGGTAAATCCGGCATTGGCGGCTCTTTTCAAGTCGCGAGTGATATTGTCTTTGTTATTCGCAAATTCATAAAAGTTGGCAGCCGCATCAACCCATATATAACGAGGTTTAGCTTCAACAACTTCAGGCTCTTCTGGTTCTTCTGGAGTGTCAGGAGTTGGTGTTTCGTTTCCGGAATTTTCTTTATCCTCTTCTTTGTTCCACCAATCGTCTGGCTCATCCTTAGAACAAGATGTACATAGAGCTATTGCAGTGAGTAACGCAAGACAGATATTTATAAACTTAAATCGTTTCATATTTAATCGTGAAAGTTATTATTTAAATGCAGCACAGCTACCTACTGTACGTTGTTCACCTCCACTTGGCTTGATGATTTCGTTACCATTAAATAGCATAACAGTAGAACCACCACCATCAAGGTTAACTGATTCAGTGCAACCAAGTGCCAACAATACATTTGCTGTGTTTTCAAGTGTCAAACCACTGACACTTTCTGTGTTATCACCTGCACAAGCAAAGAGAACAAGACGATTAGCAGTTGGGTTGTAGCCGATTGCAGTACGAGGACGGTTGTCTTCAGGGTTGATGTTCAAGAATTCATCTTCCCAAGAGTTGATGATTGTACCACCTTTTGTAAGAACAGGTCCACCACCGATACCAGTTTTGCCAGTGTATTCTTTACCTCCTTCTGGATAGTTAGCTTCAGGTACGCGACCGTTTTCAAGAGGCATTGGGATTGGGTAAGCATAAGTTTTACCACCGTACCATTCAGTTTGAGTGTAAACCCAGCTTACATCAACAGTACCATCTTGAAGAATAGAGAAAGTACCGCGAGGCATGTAATAGTATGTTTCACTCCAGTCTGGAGAGTCAACTTGAGTGTTAGGACAAATTAATTGACCATCACGCACGATAAGACTCAAAGATGTTTGATAGAAGAAACCACCATTAACCACGATAGGAGCCAAAGACTCTTCGTAGCGAGTAGATGGAGTTTTTAGGCTTTCGGCATCACCAAGAACATCAAGAGTTACTTGAGCAAAGTCAGCAACAGCGATATAAGCATAAGCGTTTTTGTCGCAAAGAGTTGCAGGAGACTTGTACACTTGGATATATTCAGGAATTTCACCGTATTGTTCAGCCAAAGCTGCAGTTTGGTTAGTCCAACCTAAAGCCACGATTTCAGGGTTAGCTTCAGTATCTACAGGTTCTTCTGGTTCACTTGGTGCTTCGGGATCTTCTTGAACAGTACCCCAATCCCACCATTGAACGTTATCATCACCTTCGCTGTCGCAAGATATAGTAGTCAATGAAAGAGCTAAACATGCAGCAGGAATAAATAATATTCTGTTAATTTTCATGAGTTTAATAATTAAAGAACAATCCCGATCCCGGAGAGCGGGATTGTTCTTGGTTTAGATTAATTATTTTTTAATACAGTCTGCTACGTAAGCACCAACAACTTGTGAGTTGTGGTCGTAGTAGTAGATGTAAAGTTTGAAACCGTCGGCACTTGGAGCGATAACAACGTCACCTGATGCAACAGAGTAAGAACCTGTTTGATACCAGTTGATTGCGCTGTTTGCAAGTTCAAGACAAGCAAGATCCCATGCAGAAGTACCGGTGAATTTGCTCTTATCGTTTACATTGTATAGATACAATTGTGGTCCCATACCCCATGCTGGGAAGTGGCTCACAACGAACAATGCCATGTAGTTAACATTGTTGAAACGTTTAGAGTCAAGACAGTTAGGATTCAATCCCCAACCTGTTGAGTCGGAAGCAACTGATGCATAAGCTGTACCATCAGCATTGAACCATGTCAATTGAGAGTAAGAAGGATAGTAAGATAAGAAGAAACCATCGGCAATGTTAGTAGAAGCAGCAACAACTGTAGTAGAATTTACAGGAGCTGGTCCCCACAAACAGCCAGAAACTTGCTTAAGTTCAGCATTAACAACTGCTCCACCCTTAACTTCAAGAACAGTATATTCATTAGTATCAGAAACTCCGGCAACACCACCATGAGTAATCATGATGATAGCGTCAGTATCGATGTTACCGATAACTTTCATTTTAGCTACAGGGAAGCTTGAAAGGTTAGTGTAAGAGTGATACAATGTTGGAGCTTCAGTTACAGATGCAGTGCGATAGATGTTAATAACTTCTTTACCGTTAGCATTATTAACGATGAGTAAGTTTTCAGCTTCATCATTTGTTATATTACCTGCAACCGCTGAACCGAGGTTGATTTCACCCATCTTAACACCAGTAAGACCGTTTACGTAGATAGGAGTGTTACCATCAGCCAAGCAGATAACCAACTTGCCTTGCAATGCAGCCAATGATGGTGCTACCATTTGGTCGAATGCTGGCATACCAAGGTTAGATACTGGGTCGAAGTTGAACAATTGTTCTACGCTTTCTTTAGCGAATCCTGATTCAATCTTTTCAGGAACTTCTTTAAGAACGATATATTCAGCAGTTGTAACACCGTCGTGAGCTGTTACTGTGAAAGTTAGAGGCTCGTTGATGTTTACAGCTTCTACAGAAGGGTCTGGAGAAATTGTAGCGTGAGCTGAAATTTCATAGTTAGCCATTACAGCGCTAAGATCATCGGCAGAGATTAAAGAAACTTTCTTGTTTGCTTTGTCGATAATACCACTGATAGCTGGTTCAATAAGAGAGAATGACAATAGTTCACAAGCGTTAGATTTAACGCGTTCACCGGTGATGATGATGTTCTTTTTGTTTCCTTCAGCATCAGTGTAAGTGAATTGATTTTCTTGAGTCAAGTCAAGAATTGTCAATGCAGGTTCGATGAAACAGTTAGGAGCCAAAGCCGCTTGAACGCGTACATTGTTCATGTAAGGAGTTGTTTCATCATCAGATGTAATAGGATAGAACCAGGGCACAGGAATAACCAATCGGTCGGGCATTTCTTCCCCGATTTCCAAGCGAGCCATTTCTTGGTTCACAAATGGACCAGAAGTGAAAATGGCTGTCAAGCTGGTAAGACCTTGACGGTCAGCAGTTGGGGCAACATACTTTGGGTCTTCACAAGACGAAGTCGCTACCAACATAACCAGCGCCAAAAGATATAATATATTCTTTTTCATATCAAATTAATTTAAGTATTAGTTCCAAATAGAAATTTGGGTAATAGCCTTGTTGTTATCTAATTCGCTTTCAGGTATAGGGCAGCTATACATTTTTTCAGGGAAGTTGCGATCTTGGTCATCAACAGTTACATAGAAGTAAGTGAATGAGCCATTAGCATTTTGTTCAATCTTAAGACCGTGAGCACGAACACCTGTAAATGCAGTGTGAGCAAGTCTCCAACGACGCATATCCCAATAGTAGTGACCTTCGTAAGCAAGTTCAACTTTACGTTCTTGGCGAATTGCGTCCATGATTTTTTCTCCTGATATAGTCAATGCAGGAAGACCTACAGCAGGACGAGTGCGCACGTCATTAACTTTAGCCAATGCTTCAGATGTTTCACCTAACATGTAGCAAGCTTCAGCATAGTTAAGAAGAACTTCAGCATAGCGAATGAAAGTATAAGGTTTGATACTCTTTGCACCATCAGCAAACATGTTGTTTTCGTCAACAAGTTTACGCAAGTAGTAACCAGTAGTAGATTTACCATCACACATGTCGCCTTTCATCCATTCAAGCCATCCGTCAGCACCACCAACGAATGATTCGATAGTACGATCTTTCCAAGCAGCACCATTGTAAAGGATTGTGTGGTGGAAACGTGGTTCAAGTTCAGCATATGGAGGAGTAACGTTAGTGCCATCCACATTGTGCCAAGTTGACCAGTCAACTTTAGTACCATCAGCCTTTTCAAATGATTCAACCATTTCTTGAGTAGGACAGCCATAGCCACCACTTACAGGGTTGCCATAAGCAGCTTTGTCACCACCAGGAGAATAGTAAGCATCGAATTGGTGAGTTTGAGCAGTAAGGTCGAAACAGAATTGGAAGATAGCACCTTCACCACCATTAGTAAATGGAGTTTCAAGGTCAGTAGGCATTGAATAACCTTGAGCCATAACTTGTTCTGCAGCATATTTAGCATCAGCCCAACGTTCAGCATATAACATTACGCGAGAAAGAAGAGCGTATGCAGCACCTGAAGTCAAACGACTATTAGGAGTTGTAGAAACAGGGAGTGTTTTACCTGCAAATGTCAAGTCTTGGTAGATTAATTCATAAGCGTCAGCTACTGGAGATGCAGCTTTATCCTTAGTATATTCATCCATATTATCAGTATAGATGATCAATTCTGGATAACGTTTAGCTAATACTGAATAATACAAAGCACGGAAGAAGCGGAATTCAGCTTCAATTACAGCTTTGTCGTCATCATCAAATGTACCAAACTTTTTAAGGTTTGCGATACATTGGTTAGCTGTAGAAATATAGCTATACATAGTGCCCCATGCACCAAGATAAGTGTCAACATATCCGTTAGTCAATGTAGAAACACCACCATAAGCCATTTCACTTGGGATGCGGTTAAGAGAAGTGTAGTTGTAACCGCCATATTTGAATAGGTCAGTCAAAGATTCTGACAAGCCGATAGAGCAGTCTCTTGAACAACCATATCCAGTTCCGTAAACACCAATTAATTTGATGTCTTCATACATATAGTTGGCTTGCAACTGAGCATATTCGTAGTTGCTCCAGATAAGTTTATCTGATGCAGAGTCTGTTGGGGTGGTATCAAGATAATCATCACACGACACCAACGGCATTGCTGCAGCAAGCGTTAAAAGTAGTATATTAAATTTTGTTTTCATTGGTCTAATGTGTTAGAAAGTTAGAGTCAAACCACCCATAATGGTGCGTTGTTGTGGATAGTAACCATTGTTTACTTCAGGAGACTCAGGGTCAAATCCGCTGGGAAGATCATCGAGAGTGAATAGGTTATTGCCTTCAACATAAACGCGAAGTTTTTCGATACCAGCTTTGCTCATCCATTTTTTAGGGAATGTGTAACCGATTTGAGCTGATTTCAAGCGCACGTAGTCACCTTTGCGGAACCAGAATGTAGAAGCAAGACCATTGTCGCTACCATGTCCTGTGTTACCAGTAGTCAAACGAGGCATTGTGCCATCAGGGTTGTCAAGGTTCCAAGCGTTAGTAACAAGGAACAATGGCGAGTTACCACCTTCTTTGAATGTTTGAGTCCAAATAGTATTATCGTCATAACCGTTGTAGTAAGTACCGGTCATAGAAACGTCAAATTTAGCACCACCTGTGAATTGAGCGTTGATGTCAAAGCCATTCCAGTCAGCAGCTAAGTTAAGACCAAATGTGATTTCAGGACGAAGACCATCACCGATGCGTCCACGGTCATCCCAGTCAATCTTACCGTCACCATTGCGGTCAACATACTTGATGTCACCTACGTTAGGACGAGTACCAAACCATGCAGAGTTGTCAATTTCTTCTTCTGAACGGAAAAGACCATCAGCAACCCAACCATAAGTAGCGTTTAAGCTTGTGCCAGTAACTTTTTGCCATTCAGGAATGTTAGCAGCGTCGGGATATTTGATCCAACGGTTTTCAGCCCATGACATGTTAGCAGCGATAGAGTAGTTGAATGGTTTACCAGCAACGTCAAATCTGTGACGGTGAGTAATCAAGATATCAATACCGCGAGCATCAGTAGCACCTAAGTTAGCATATGTTGGGTGGTAGCTACCCATTGATGGTGGATAGTCAGCACCAAGAGATTGAAGGATGTCGTAAGTGTAGTTGTAGAATGCGTCAAATTCAACGCTAAGTTTACCACCCCACATTGTAGCATCAAAACCCCAGTTCCATGAACGAGTTTTTGTCCATGTCAAGTTAGGATTAGCGATGTATTTAAGGTAAAGTGAGTTAACTGTAGTGTTGTCAAGGAATAATTTATTGCCAAATGCATATGTACTCAAGAATGCGTATGCACCAGAACCTGAATCGTCACCAATTAGACCGACAGAAGCACGAAGTTTCAAATCATCCAACCAGCTGCGAGTAGCTTCCATAAAGTTTTCTTGAGTGATGCGCCATGCAACAGATCCAGAAGGGAAGAATGCCCAACGTTTGTCAGAAACGTTACCAGAGAACTTGTAAGAACCATCATAACGTCCGCTGAATTCTACGAAATATTTTTGGTCGTAGTTATAGTTAGCACGGAATACATAACCCATCATGCGAGAAAGGTTACTCCAGCCACCGATGCTTTCCATTGTACCCATTCCAAGTTCAGGAAGTTCAGGGAAGTCAAGGTCTTTAGCATAAGCTGAGTGAGCGTTAGATTTGTTTTCACGCATTTCAAGCAATGCCAATGCAGATACATTGTGAACTTTGTTGAAAGTATTGTCGTAGTTCAATTGGAATTGTCCAAGAAGTTGTTGTGAGTAAGTAGATCCTTCACCAACTTTTACTGAAGTACCTTTTTCACCTTGAACAACTGTGAATGAGCCATCAGCTTTGTTATATTGATTTACTTTGAAAGGAACGTCAAGGTTTTTGTTGCGAGAGTTAGAGTAGTCATAAGCTCCAGTCGCTTTAGCAGAAAGACCTTTTACCCATGGTAAATCAAATTGCAAAGAGATGTTTGAACGCAAGTCAAGAGAGTTAGTTTTCTTGTATCCTGATTCGTAAACAGCAGCAAGAGGGCTGTTAGGAACAGAAAGGTTGTTAGAACAGATACCTGTGTAGTAGTCACCCATTTTAGGAGCAAGGTATGGGTGCATTGCAATAGTTTGTTTTGCAATTGACATGTAACCTGCTTCATAATCACCATTGTCAGCACCACCTGAGTTGTATCCAGGTTGTGAACGATCAGAAACGAAACCAGAAGCACCCATTGACAATGTCCAATACTTAGCAAGTTTAGATTCTAAGTTGAAACGCATTGAGTAACGGTTGTAGTCAAAGTTATCAATGTTACCTTCTTGTCCCAAGTAACCGATTGATGCATAGTAATTGTGAGTATCAGTACCACCTTGCATAGAAAGAGTGTGCTTAGTAGTCATACCTGTACCAAATACTTCATCAATGTAATTGTAGTTGTCATAACCATCTGTTGCATCGTTATTAGCAACCATTTGGAACATTTCAGGAGTGTACTTAGGTTGGTATTGAGAACGGTCAGTGATTTGTCCGCTTGCTAATTGGTCCATCATGTCTGCCATGTTATAGTAATTCATGAATTGAAGACCATCCATGAATTTAGGGAAGTTGGCATTCATAGAAACACCCACAGAACCATCATAAGTTACACGAGGTTTACCTTCAGAACCTTTTTTAGTAGTAACGATGATAACACCACCGGCAGCGTTAAGACCATAAACGGCAGTTGCAGCAGCGTCTTTCAATACAGAAAGGCTCGCGATGTCGTTAGGATCGATTTCGTCGATAGAACGAGGCACACCGTCAACAATATAAGTAACAGCCTTGTTTGAACCACGAATTCTCAAAGAAGCTTGGTCAACGCCAGGTTCACCTGATGTTTGGATAGAAGAAATACCTGCTACTTTACCACCAAGCATCTGAGTGAGCTGAGTAGAAGGAGCAGCCAAAAGTTCATCACCTTTAATCGCTGATACAGCACCAGTGATTGAAGATTTCTTTTGTTTACCATAACCTACAACAATAACCTCTTCAAGGTTTTCAGCATTTTGTTGCATAGTTACATCGATAACCGATTGGTTACCCACCTTAACTGCGACAGGATTCATACCAACGTATGAGAAGTTGATTGTTTGGCCTTCGCGAGCTTGTATAGTGTATTGACCATCAAGGTTGGTGCTTACACCTACAGCTGTACCTTTTACGGTAACGCTTACGCCAATCAATGGCTCTCCCAATTCATCGGTTACTGTACCCGAAATCGCTTTTTGTGCAAAACCGATAGCCGGAATTGCAACCATGAGCAACATGGCAACGAACATGCGTCGCAATGTGCTTGTTGATTTTGAGTTAGACTCCATAAATAATTGAGATTAGTTAGTAAATAAAAATGATTATTATATTAAAGTGTTTCTAGAATTTGCCAGCATTGGTATAGACCGCGTGGAACGTGGAAACATCCTTTCCATTTACCACCTTTGAGGTTGAGAAGAACTTCTCCTTGGCGATTTAGGTAGCCAAACCATTCTGGGTGTTCTTGGTCTTTGAAGTGTTCCCAAGTGTAGTTGTGTACACGCTCAAACCATTCAAGACAGCGAGGATCTTTTGTTAGTTGGTATCCTTTGATCATTGAAATGAGAGTTTCAATGTGTACCCACCATAGTTTTTGATCCCATTCGAGTTCTTGTGTTGGGTGTCCTTTGAGGTCCATGAAGTAGAAAATACCACCATGCTCTTTGTCCCAGCCATACTCAGCCATGCGAATAGCTGTGTCTTTAGCTTTTTCAATGAGCTCAGGACGGTTTAGACGTTTGCCAAGGTCCATGATGAACCACATCGCTTCGATTGCGTGACCAGGATTCATGTGGCGACCATCCATGCAGTCAACCAATGAGCCATCTTCAGCAACGTTTTCAACAACGAGTCCCCCGAGTTCAGGACGCAAGAACACATCCATTACTTCATGGATACACACGTCAATAGTCTTTTTCATGAATTCTTCGTCCAAAAGTGGCTCTATTTCGAGAGCAAGGTTACAAAGAATCATGGGTAACGCAAAGTTTTTCAATGAGCGTGTTCCCGGATGGATTTTGTTCCATTTCCCTTTGGGATTATCAACTTTTGATAATACGATGTCAAAGGTTTTTTTAGCGATTTCTGCATACTCTTTATTCCCTGTTGCAATGCTCAATTGACCAAACGCCATTGTAGCAAAAGTGTAAGAGAAGATGTTATAGGGTTCTACAAGTGGTTTACCCTCACGAGTGAGAGAGAAATACCAATTGTAGTTGCCATCATGCCCATACTTTTTAAGGAATTCTCCACCTTGGATAGCTGCATCGAGCCATTCTTGGCGTTTTTCCACTTTGTTGTAGAGCATAGAGAACATCCACACTTCACGTCCTTGCAACCAGATGAATTTATCAGTGTCAAAGACATTACCTTCCCTGTCTAAGCAAGTGAAATAACCTCCAAATTCTTTGTCTTGAGATTTTTCAAGCCAGAAGGGTAGTACCGAGTCAAGAAGCTCGCTTTTGTACTGTTCTGCTAATTTTTTGAAATCCATTGTTAATTTTACTTAGAGTATTTTTTGAAATTATTTTTTTGTCCAATATTTTTCAATTTCTTCGAGCGATTTTCCGGTGGTTTCGGGTACTGCTTTCCACATGATGAGCATGTAAGGGATACAGCAGATTGCAAATAGCAAGAATGTCCCTTGTGGAGTGATATTAGTTAACAACCATGGTGTTAGCTGACCGATGAGGAATGTCCCAATCCACAATGCGAAACTTGCAATTGACATTGCAACGGCACGCACCTTGATGGGGTACATTTCGCTGAGGATAACCCAAACAACTGCACAAATTGAACCTGCACAGCACACGATGTAAAGGACGAAGAACACGAGCAAGTAGTAACTTGAAATGTTCATTGCTTCGCCCCAAATGAAGTATGCCGCAATTAATAGCAATGAGATAATCATACCTGAAACTCCATAGTAGATGAGTTTCTTGCGACCGATTTTATCAATGATAAACATTGCAAGAATTGTTGTTATCATGTTGGCAAGACCTACGATTACTTGATAGAACAATGCGTCGTCACTTGCAAGCCCTGCGCCTTTGAAGATTTCTGGTCCGTAGTAAAGGACTGCGTTAACACCCATGAATTGCCCAAGAATGGCGATTGCCATACCGATAATCAATGCTTTGAATATACCTGGTTGTAACAATAGTTTAAACTCTGATTTTTCGTTGCCAGATGATTTACTAACTTCAAGTGTTGCAGAAATTTGAGCTGAAATATCTTCTTTGTTACAATAGATGCGCCCGAAAATGTTTTCAGCACGAGAGATTTTATCTTTAGTGATGAGCCAACGTGGACTTTCAGGGATACACATTACTATAATAAGGAAGAATAATGAAGGAACAACACCCATTCCTAACATTCCTCTCCAATATTCGGTAATGAATATCTTATCAAAGAAATTGCCAAGTGCTTCACCTTCTTGTGCCAAGCTTAATAGTTGGTCGTTAATGATATATGCAGCAACTACACCTATTGTTACCGCAAGTTGGTAAAGAGACACCAATAGTCCGCGGTGTTGAGGTACTGAAATTTCAGAAATGTATAGTGGACATACAATTGAAGCCAATCCGATGCCCATACCACCTACAATGCGATAAAGTACAAGTTCGATGAATGTGCCACTTATTGCACATCCAATCATTGATACTGTAAATAGTAGAGCTGATAATATCATTGTTTTTTTACGGCCAATGTTGTCACCAAGTGCTCCACCAAAAATTACACCGATGATTGCTCCAAGCAGTGCGCTTGAAACAAACCATCCTTTCATGCCATCATTGAGGCTGAATTGTTCAGATACTTCAGAGATTGTTCCTGAAATTACTGCTTCATCGTAACCAAATAGGAAACCACCCCATGCTGCTACAAATGAAAGGAATAATAAATATCCGAAATGAACTTTTTGTTTCATGATGCGAGTCTATTATTTAATGCCAAAATATTCTTTGTAACGATCATATAAATGTCCTGCTTGCAAGTAGGCTGATTGTGGAGACATGAAGTGGCTGAATTCAAAAGTGATAGCTTTATCATAGCCTGCACGCTTAGCTGCTTCAAGTTTCAAGCGAAGTTTGTCAAACTTGATAGGGAAGAATTTGATAGGCATGTCGCGGTCAAAAGATTCAGCATTGGTCCAGCATTGCATACCATATTTGTCAGCAAGACGTTTGTTAACTTCGAAGAATGCATCAAGTTCGTCATAATCGATTTGACCATCTTGGAAAGCACATGCGTCAACAACATCATGAATTCCATCAAAGATTTCGCCCCATTCGCGTTCATGTTCTTGAACAGATACAGCTTGTTCTTTAGTTAATGCAGAACCTGATGCCATAACAGCTTTTTTACCATCAATCCATGGAGAGATGAATGTTGGAAGTCCACCAGAAACATCTTTACATTGTTTACCCATTGCGTGGAATGCTTCGATGGCACCTTTTGTTTGTCGGCTGATTTCACCGCTGATATACCACCCTTGGAAGCTCTTGTGCTTGCTACCGTAGTTTTGCCACACTTCGTCAATTACATATTTATTGTCTTCAATTTCCCATGACAAGTCGCCTGTATCCCAATAACGTCCTGAGTCATACAACCCAAAGAAGAATTTCATGTTGTATTTATCAGCAAGAGTCAAGAACATTTCAAGCAAGTCTTGTGATGGTTTATAACATCCTTTCTTTAATAGATAAGGAGAATTGTAAGTTATGAATTTGCGATAACCTGAACGAATCATGATAACAGTATCGATGCCAATCGCTTTCATGTGTTGGAAATCTTGATCCCATTCTTTCATTCCCCAGTTTTGATGAGGAATGTCATGAGATATTTCATCAAGGAATGTACCTGTGATTTTCAACCCTTCGTTTTTAGGGACCAACCAATTAGCTTCATCAGCTGCTGCTGCAATGCGAGCTTTTTCTTTGTCGCTTGTATCGCAACAACTCATTAATGCCTGAGCCGCGAAAGCTGAAGCTCCCACGGCAGCAATGTCTTTTAAAAATTTTCTGCGGTTACTCATAATGCATTATTCTTTATTTATGAATTTGCCTTTCAATGTGATATCCATATAATCAAAGGGATTTAGGATTTCATCAATCAAAATAGCAAAATCACCTCGTTTTATATTCTGTGAATTACTATATTCGATTTTGTATTTTCTCATTACTTCGGAAACTATATCGCTTACTACTCCAACTTTGATGTTATGAGTGCTTGCGATGTTCTCGATTATGTCTATTGCATCTTTGTATGTTAATGCAAGTGTGTTTGATGGTAACTTATAGGTCATGTTTGGGTATATCTCTTTTATCCCTTCAAGTTCGGTCGATAATAATAATGTATCGGCTCTCAACCATGTTTGATTAGCCCACCCAACATTGCGACCTTCACCTTTTAAAATGCCTGTTGCACCGATGCGTTGGTAGGCTTTAAAACGTGGGTCATCTTTAGAGACATCAAGGTACGGCATAAGATATCCTCCTGCGTCAAGGATAGAGCGTTGTACTTGTCTCACACTTACTTGCGCTGGAGTTATATTCTCTTTTGTCGCAAGTGCCGCAAGAGTGCCGGCTGCAGTGCCAATTTGCAGAACAACCGGTTGTAAGCGAGTTGTGCCGTTGACGATGTTTGAAACAGAGATTGATTTCTCTGCTACAATGAAGTTGTCAACTCCTTGAGGAATTAATGTCCCGAGAGGCAACCCAAATGATGGCACCGGATGGAAATATAAACGTGGCAGTTCCTCGCCACCTGTATATCTCGCGTGGTGATGGTCCACCGGATAATCCCCTACGGCAATGCTTGTGCGATAGAGAGCGTCCTCTTGTGAGTATGGAGATGTGATGTGATTTAGAGTAAATCTCACTTGACCATGAATGCGTCGGCTTTCACGATGGTAAGGAATGAAAGGGAGTCTGTCGGCAGTTGGAAATTCATCATCGGCGAGCCCCAATGTGTTAAACCCTAATTCAGTTTGAAGGAAATAGAGGAACCCCAGAGTGAAGTTTTTAGCGCTCTTTAATGCTTCTTCTCGTTCTTCCGGAGATAGCTCGATTATATTTAAATAATAATCGTTCCCTTCGATTGGCCAATTTATCATGTATTTGCCGTTTGGTAATTTCCCGTAGGTAATCATCATGTCGGAACTCCACATGCGGTCAGGCTCAGAGGGATTGGTGCACAACTCGTTAATTGAGGAACAAGCAAACATTAAAGGATCATATCCTTCAGGTTTCTCAATTGTTACGTCTTTTCCATAGTCTTTTAGAACTGCGACATAGGTCAAATCTTGAATGATGCCATTGGCTTGTTCGGGCGCAATATCCTCTTTAGTGATGTTGCGACTTTCCATCCCAATGTCATATTTTACCCCCATCATTTTTGCAATGTCTCCCAACTCAGTTGCGTCAATAATTATAGAAGCAGAGACAGTGCGATTTCCCCCATTAGAATCTTTTAATTGGGCAATCCATTTCCCATTATTGTGTCTAAGCGTTTTTAACTTTGTGTTTAAAAGTAATTGTAAATTTTTCTCTTTAGAAATAATGTTTCTGAAGATTTTGTTCCCTACGGATGGCTCAAATTGGACAGAACTAACCCACCCTGTTTGAAGGGCTTCAGCTGAGCCATAGTGATTTACGAGTGAATCTTTGAACTCTCCCCACATTCCAGCAGGAAGGTCGTTGTTTCCATCAATAGCACTAACACCGGCTGATGTTAACATACCGCCCACCCAAGATGTTTCTTCGGCAAGAACAACAGAAGCTCCCATGCGAGCTGCTTGCACACTTGCTGAGACGCCACTAGCTCCTCCTCCAATGATGAGGATATCAGCACTGGTGTTAGTTGACGTCTGACAATATGCACTATTTATGGGTAAAATTGCAACAAAAAAAATGACAATTATACCCCTTAAGATGTTTATTGTTGATAAACGGGACATTATAATTGCAATATGTTTAAAATATGATATTGGCGCATTCAAGATTCTATGCAAATATATGAATTATATTAGTATCAAAAAAATAATAAGTAAAAAATTTTATTAAATCAGACGTGTGGTTTGATGAAAGGATAAAATCATGATATTTTAAATATAGAACATTATTTGATTGGTGTAGATGCATATTTATTTAGTGATTGTTAAACAAAAAGAAAAAAATTTTTAACTTTGCGAAAAGTTGTAATTAAAAGGGAAATTAAACATAGTTATGACACAAGCATTATTACACGATATTGAGCAGGGACGAAAAAGTGCGTTAATGAAAAGATGCATTATCTCTTATTATATTCATAATGGGAATTC
>JAFXGB010000006.1 GCA_017520235.1 Muribaculaceae bacterium
ACGTTCAGCACAATTCCTTGACGATATCAAGAACCTTGGTTATAAGATGGCATTCAAGGGTGGCTTGTCATTTAACCTTGGAGACGTGCTAATTCCTGCTGAAAAGGAACAAATGGTTAAAGAAGGTAACGAACAAGTTCAAGAAGTAATGAATAACTACTCAATGGGATTCATTACTAACAACGAACGTTACAATCAGATAATTGATATTTGGACACACGTTAACTCTCGTTTGTCTGACACATTGATGAAGCAATTGACTGCTGACCAACAAGGTTTCAACCCGGTATTCATGATGCTTGACTCAGGTGCTCGTGGTTCTAAAGACCAAATTCGTCAGCTTTCAGGTATGCGCGGTCTTATGGCTAAACCACAAAAGGCAGGTGCTGAAGGTGGTCAAATTATTGAGAACCCGATTCTTGCCAACTTTAAGGAAGGTCTATCAGTGCTTGAGTACTTTATCTCTACTCACGGTGCTCGTAAGGGTCTTGCCGATACAGCGTTGAAAACTGCCGATGCAGGTTACTTGACTCGTCGTCTTGTTGACGTTGCTCATGATGTGATTATCCATGAAGAAGATTGCGGCACATTGCGTGGCCTTGTATGTAAAGAAGTTAAGAACAATGACGATGTTGTTGCTTCTCTGGGTGAACGCATCCTTGGTCGTGTATCAGTACATGATATTGTTGACCCAACAACAGGCGAAGTTATCGTTGCTGCGGGCGAAGAAATCAACGAAGCAGCAGCTGATCGCATCAATGCATCACCAATCGAATCTGTAGAAATTCGCTCCGTTCTTACTTGTGAATCTAAGAGAGGTGTTTGTGCTAAATGTTACGGACGAAACTTGTCAAATAACCGTCTTGTACAAAAAGGTGAAGCAGTCGGCGTAATCGCAGCACAATCAATTGGTGAGCCTGGTACACAGTTGACACTTCGTACATTCCACGTCGGTGGGGTTGCGTCAAACATTGCTGCTGTATCATCAGTAACTTCTCGATACGAAGGTGTTCTTGAAATTGACGAACTTCGCACAGTAGTAACTGAAGAACTTGATGCTAACGGACGCCCAGTAGAAGTTGTTATCGGTCGTCTTGCTGAAATGCGCATTATTGATCCTAAGACTAAGATGATGTTGACAAACGCTAACATCCCTTATGGATCTAAACTATATTTCAAAAACGGAGATACAGTTAAGAAGGGTGATGTAATTTGTGAATGGGACCCATTTAATGCTGTTATTGTTTCAGAAGTAGCAGGTAAGATCAGTTTCGAAAATGTTATTGAAAATGTAACATATCGTGTTGATGCTGATGAACAATCAGGTCTTCGTGAAAAGATTATCATTGAATCTAAAGATCGTACTAAAGTTCCCGAAGCAAATATCCTTGATGCAAACGGACAAATAGTTAAAACATATGCTCTTCCTGTGGGTGCACACTTGATGGTTGAAGATGGAGATGAACTTAGTGCAGGTGAAATCTTTGTTAAGATACCTCGTGCAACTGGTGGCGCAGGTGACATCACTGGTGGTCTTCCACGTGTAACAGAGTTGTTTGAAGCTCGTAACCCATCTAACCCTGCAATCGTTTCAGAAATCGATGGTGAGGTTAAGTTTGGTAAAGTAAAACGTGGTAACCGCGAAATCTCGGTAACATCTAAGATTGGTGAAGTTAAGAAATATCTTGTGCCATTGTCAAAACAAATCCTTGTTCAAGAAAATGACTATGTGCGTGCTGGTACTCCACTTTCTGATGGTGCTATCACTCCTGCTGATATTCTTAACATCATGGGACCAACAGCAGTTCAAGATTATATCGTGAACGAAGTGCAAGATGTGTACCGTATGCAAGGTGTGAAGATCAACGACAAACACTTTGAGGTTATCGTACGTCAAATGATGCGTAAGGTTAACATCCTTGATCCGGGAGATACTTGCTTCCTTGAACAACAAGTTGTTGACAAACGTGACTTTATGGATGAAAATGACCGCATTTGGGGCAAAAAAGTCGTTGTTGATGCTGGAGATTCTGATGTCGTTAAACCTGGACAAATCATCACAGCTCGTAAACTTCGTGATGAAAATTCAGCTCTTAAACGTCGCGACCTTAAACCTATCGAAGTGCGTGATGCTGTTCCAGCAACATCTGAACAAATACTTCAAGGTATTACTCGTGCTGCTCTTCAAACTTCAAGTTTCATGTCAGCTGCATCATTCCAAGAAACAACCAAAGTGCTTAACGAGGCTGCTATCAATGGAAAAACTGACTCTCTTGAGGGCATGAAAGAAAACGTAATCTGTGGACACTTAATTCCTGCAGGTACGGGTCTTCGCGAATACGAGCGCCTTGTAGTGGGAAGCAAAGATGACATAGAGGGCGTTTTTGGAACAAAAGAGATGTTTAAGTAAAATAAGTCTCATTATTATATGAAAATGGGTGTGTTAAATGCACACCCATTTTTTTTATATTATAAAACTATTTATTACCTTTGTGGTCAATAAATTAAAAAATTTAAAAACAGATGAGCTTTAAAAGATTTTATTTTGTAGTGTTGACCTTTGTGTTATTTGCAATTGGTCAAGTAAATGCATCAGACAAGTTGTATAATTTTGTCGTTTGGGCAAGTAGTGGAGAGCAAATTAAATTTGCCTTGACTGAAAATCCAAAAGTATCACATGATGGTGTTAATTTAGTTGTAACAACAACAGAAACTTCAGTTAGTTACAATGCTGCAAATGTGACTAAATTCACAATTGAAGAACTTTCAGGAGTTGATAAAGTTGAACAAAATCAAGCTGAAATCGTAAATAATGGCAATGCAATTTATTTGTCAGGTTTTGATATGAATGCAGTGGTTGTTATCTCAGATATCTCTGGCAAAAATGTATATTCAGGTAATACTGATGAAAATGGTGAGTTGACTATTGACCTTTCAGCATATGCTGCAGGCATATATGTGGTTTCTACAAATAGTATCAATTGCAAATTCATCAAGAAATGAGAAAGATAATATTTACAATTACATTAGTGGCATCAATGTTTGTTGCTGATATTAATGCACAAGGATTGATTGTTAACAAAAAGAGTGGAGAACAAGTTAATACAACATATCGAGCATTAGATAATATCGCTACTTATCTTGATGCCTCAAACAATCCTGGTATTATCGTAACTCGAAAAGGTGGCGCGCAAACAACAATTCCTTATGGCGAATTGGTAAGCATTGAGCCATATGCTGAAGTACCTCTTACAGGTAGCGAAATCGGTAATGGCGAAAATGTCGGCTGGTCTAATGTGACTGCGACAATCGAAGGAACTCATGGAGCTATTCCTGACTATATAAACATATATAAAGCGACAAGATTGCAAAATAAAAACTGTGTTGCATATATTGCTGTTGCTGATGTGAATAAAGTGAAGTTTAATGTATTGGGCGATGCTAATTCATTGAAAACTCCATCTACACAATATAACTCATATAAAGCTCCTATATTGATGAATGGTGGTTATTTTTACCAAAATTCACTCAGTTTGATTATGCGTAATGGTCAACTTATTTGCCCTAATGTTCAAGTTGATTCTCCTGACTGGACTAAGACATACTACTACATGCCTCGCGGAACATTTGCTCAAAATTATGATGGCACAATTGAGGTAAGTTGGGTTTATACACAAACTGAATATTGGGGAGGTACAACATATTCTTATCCCACATCAATGCCTCTTGAAAATGGTCGTATCCCTATGGCCGATTATCCCGCAGGTGGGAAAGTGTTCTCTGCTGAAACTGCAGCAGGTGGTGGCCCTGTATTGCTTAAGAATGGCGTAATCTATAATACTCACTCAGATGAATTTTTGCCTGTAAATGTTGACTCAAATCGTCCTCGAACAGCGTTAGGCTATAATCCAACAACTAATCGTATTGTATTCTTTGCATGTGCTGGCGATGGAATTCTATATGTTAATGGATTTACTTTAGCTGATTTGTGTTATATATTCCAAGACCTTGGATGTACAGAAGCAGTTAACCTTGATGGAGGTGGCTCTACAGTAATGTTGATAAATGGGAAGCAAGTATTTGCTCCTGCTAATGGAACTCAACGTTCTGTTGGAAGTTGTGTGACTTTGGAATAAGCAATAGAGAGATATTCAAAAAATAGCGACTGTATCCAATACAGCCGCTATTTTTTTATAGTAGTAATGATGCATCGCCATAACTGAGGAAGCGGAAATCTTTTTCAAGGGCGAAATCATACATCGCTTTCCAATCTCCATCGACAAATGCCGATACAAGGAGTAGTAGTGTTGATTGTGGCTGATGAAAATTGGTTATTATTCCCTTTACGATCTGATATTTATACCCTGGAGCAATTATCACGCGAGTAGAAGCTATCAAACGATCTTCTCCTGTTTCATCAAGATGTCTTAGAATTGCGTTTAAAGACTCTTTTACCGGTAAATGAGGATGGCTATCGCTATATGGATACCATTGTGGCAGTTCATTGGCTGGTAATCCTTGATATAGTAGGCAACCGATGTGATATAGACTTTCAAGAGTGCGAACTGATGTTGTTCCTACAGCCACAACATCACGTTCAGTTGACGCAAGTTCTTCGATGAGAGAGCGAGGTACAGCAATAAACTCACTGTGCATCTCATGTTCTCCGATGTTCTCACTTTTTACCGGTTGAAATGTCCCTGCACCCACATGTAGAGTCAGCTCGCGTCGAGGTATCCCACGTTTAGAAATTGCATTGAGAACATCATCGGTGAAATGTAAGCCGGCAGTAGGAGCCGCAACAGATCCGTCAATGTGAGAATAGACTGTTTGGTAATCAGAGCTATCACTTTCTTCGGTTGAACGATTGAGATAGGGCGGAATGGGAATTTCTCCTGCGGCTTCAATAATCTGGGCAAAAGTAACATCGTTGTTATCCCATGAAAACATTACAACAGAGGCATTTCCTTCCTTGTTTATGCGAGTAGCATTAAGCGAGATAACTGTATCATTGACATTTACATCTAAAGAGAGAGAACCCTGTTTCCATCGCTTTGAGTTGCCTACAAAGCAGAGCCATGAACATTGTGCAGTAGATGCGAAGCTCACCGCATAGTCGCGAGGCTCAACAGGCTCAAGACAGAATATTTCGATTAAAGCGCCACCATCGCCTTTGCGAAAACGCAGGCGAGCGTTAATCACACGCGTATTGTTATATATGAGCATAGAATTGGCGGGTAACAAATCAGAAATTTCAGAAAAGATATGTTCCGAAATGTTGCCATTACTATCCCTAACAAGCAGTTTGCACTTGTCCCTTTCAGTTAGAGGGTGTTTTGCAATGCGCTCATCAGGCAACGGATAATTATATTCCTCAATTCTAATGTCTTTAATATTTGTCATCGTCAAAAAAAGTATTTGACCACAAAGTTAGTAAATATTTTATTTGGGTGTAAATATGAAAATTGTATCTTTGCTATATGTGATAATGAAAACTAAATCTACTATGAAAAAAGTTAGATTATTTGCGATTATGGTAATAACGGAGCAGTTTCGAGTTATGAGGGAGCAATGGATTTCAGTGATGGCAGTACTGCCACCACTGAATACACCTGGGACAAAAACGGGAACATGACTCGAGATTTAAACCGCAAAATTTCCAAAATAGGATATAATAGTTTAAATTTGCCTGAAACGATTACCTATACCGACGGCCATAAAGTGATGAACACCTACGATTGTCTCGGGCGCAAAGTTAGCGTCATCTACCAAATATCGGTACCATCAGTAACGACACCGCAAGCCGATGGGAGTAGCGTTACGAGCAATTACTATCGCACCTACATGCGCCGCAGCTATAGCGGCAACTGCATCTACCGCAATGACACCCTTGAGCGCATCCTCACGGCTACAGGCTATATCACCCCCGAAGGTGAATATCATCACTACCTGAAAGACTACCAGGGGAATAATCGCATAGTCTTGAATGAATCGGGACAGACGATAGAGCGCACCGACTATTACCC
>JAFXGB010000105.1 GCA_017520235.1 Muribaculaceae bacterium
CGGACGAGCACCTGAAATAGCATCACACACTTGAACGATAGGAGCTAATAGTGTCGTTTGTTCTACTTCATCGTGGTGAGCTCCGATAGCATTGCATATTTCGGGTTTCTCTTTATATTTTTCGGCAAGTTTCATGCCGTATATTGCATGTGGCAATTCTGGATCTTCATCAGGCACTTTACCTATGTCGTGGAGCAATCCTGCGCGACGAGCTTTTTTGGGATTAAGACCAAGTTCTGAAGCCATGATGGCACAAAGATTAGCTGTTTCACGAGCGTGCTGAAGAAGGTTTTGACCATAGCTTGAACGATACTTCATCTTACCTACAAGACGTATCAAGTCGGGGTGCAAGCCATGAATACCAAGGTCTATAGCTGTGCGTTTACCGGTTTCGATGATTTCTTCTTCAATTTGTTTCTTAACTTTAGCAACAACTTCTTCAATGCGAGCCGGGTGGATGCGACCATCAGCAACAAGTTGGTGAAGAGCAAGGCGTGCAATTTCGCGACGCACAGGGTCGAAGCCTGAAAGAACAATTGCTTCTGGGGTATCATCGACAATGATTTCGATACCTGTAGCTGCTTCAAGAGCGCGAATGTTGCGACCTTCGCGACCGATGATACGACCTTTGATCTCGTCAGAGTCAATGTGGAATACTGTCACAGAGTTTTCGATAGCTGTTTCAGTTGCGACACGTTGGATTGATTGTACTACGATGCGTTTAGCTTCTTTGTTCGCTGTCATCTTAGCTTCATCCATGATATCATTAATGTAAGATGCTGCTGCTGTTTTCGCTTCATCTTTCAATGACTCAATGAGTTTTTCTTTAGCTTCTTCTGAAGACAAACCGGAAATATGTTCAAGTGTTTCTTGAGCAGTTTTTTTGAGTTTGTCAAGTTCAGCTTTGCGTAATTCGATTGAGTTTAGCTGATTTTCAAGAGTTGTTTTAGTCGCTTCAATTTCATTTTTAGCACGTTGGTTTTCGCTTTGTTGTTGATTTAGTTGAAGCTCACGTTGTTTCATTCTTGCTTCTGCCGATTGAACTTTAGCCATGCGTGCATTAGCTTGTTTTTCTGCTTCTGCTTTTATTTGGATTTCAGCCTCACGCGCTTCAAAAAGTTTATCTTTCTTTATGGCTTCAGCTTCCCTATTGGCTTCCTCAATTATGGCTTTAGCTCGGCTTTTAGCGATGGACTTTTGAATTATAATAGTGCTAATAATTCCGATAGCAAGAGCTATAAGTCCAATTGCTGCGTAAATTAAGTAATTTATCATATCTGTTTTGTTTATAGTTTATATTAAAAAAGCACTTTCAATCACGCGTAATGTCGTGATGGACAGTGCAGTAAATTTTCAAAAAAAAAGTAATAAACTTAATAGTTTAAATGCTAAGGGGGTTATTTCCCTTCGGCGTCTATTTTGAGGAGATATTCGTTTAAGTTTTCTTCAAATTTCTCCAATATATCGTTTGTCGCATTTTCTCGATTAGCAAGCGTTTGGTATAATTTAGCAAATTGAAAAGCTACCATACCCAACACCTCATTTGATGTCTTATCTTTAAATTTCTGACACCATGCCGACCACAATTGATTAACATTGTATTCAGCATTTCTAATAACCTCTTCGTCTTTCATTTCGATAGCAAGAGGTATTGGCGCCAAATCGGCTATGCGTATTGTTATGTTAAGTTTATCTCTCATTGCATCATTCGCTTAATTCATTGATGCATTTATCGATTTCCCGCACTAATCCGGATAAAATAGCTCGGCTTTTTTCTACATCTTTGTGATCGGGAGTTATTGTTGTTGCAATTTTCAGGTATTCTATTTCTTGCTTTAACATCTCAATCTCTTTTTGTCTTGATGTTAGAAGAGCGTTAAGTTCTTCTATGCGAGCATCTGCCTGTTTCTTTTCAGACATTAAAAGAGCATACTTTTCAATAAGTAACTCAGTTTTATTGCTGATGCGTTCAAGTGTTTCTTGTAGATTGCCCGCCATTTTATTCCAAATTTTTACAAATGTAGTGATTTTTTTCTGTTATGGATATATCTTAAATAATTTTTTTCTGTGGAATGAGTGATTTTTATTGTTTTTATTAATTATAAAATGGGACTTAATAATCGTAGCAGTGATGCTAATGCTTTGTCGAATATTGGCCGTTTTCGCCATCTTGCCGAATTTATTTTGATGCTTTGAGATGAATCATTGTTGAAAATGTCGGTCATTTTTTGGTTTATCTCTTTTGAATAGATGAACATATTTCCTTCGAAGTTGTGCTCAAAACTTCTGAAATCAAAATTGGTAGAGCCTATTGTGCAAAATTCATTGTCGATAATCATTGTTTTGCTGTGTAGCATTCCGGCTTGATACAAATAAATTTTTATCCCGGAATTCAGACATTCTTGAACGTAAGAGAATGACGCATGTCTCATTATTATTGAATCGGGGCGGCGTGGTATCATAATGCGTACATCAACTTTTGCTAATGCCGCACTTTGAAGTGCTTTAAGCAGGTTCTCTGTCGGGAGAAAATATGGGGTTTGGATATATATGCGTTTTTTCGCATTAGCAATTGCCTTGTGGAAGATAAAAGCAATATTAGGCCATTGGCTTGTTGGACCACTTGTAGCCATTTGTAATCCCACATTGCTGATGTAGCTGATTGTATTGATATCCTCTTCGATGAGGGGTTGTCCCATAAAAGACCAATCTACCGCAAATGAATATTGAAGAGTTCTGATTGCCGGGCCTACTATGCGCATGTGGCAATCTCTCCACACTCCATTTTTAATGCCTTTAATGTATCGATCTGCAATATTCATACCGCCGATATATCCTATTTCTCCATCTATAATGCAAAGTTTGCGGTGGTTACGCCAGTTAATGCGTGTTGCAAATGGAGGGAATGCTACTTTGAAAAATGGGAATATTTCTATTCCTGCATTTCTCATGTCGTTTATAAAGCGTTTCTTTACATGGATTGAGCCGATGTGGTCATATATAACTCTTACTTTTACTCCTTCAGTGGCTTTATTGATGAGAATGTTTTTGATGAGATTGCCAATCTCATCACTTTCAAAAATATAATATTGAATGTGTATATATTTAGTCGCATTAAGAAGGTCTTCTACTAATGCTTCAAATTTTTCTTTCCCATTAGAGTATATTTTTACGTCATTCCCGGGATAAAATAAAGCTCCGGTTAAAGAATGAGTGAGTTTTATTTGTTGGATGCTTTCTGTTGATAGATTGTCTTCAAGGGTGTTATAGTCTATTTTCCATTGAATGTCG
Organism: Muribaculaceae bacterium; assembly: GCA_017520235.1. Lineage (GTDB taxonomy): Bacteria > Bacteroidota > Bacteroidia > Bacteroidales > Muribaculaceae > RGIG4079. The sequence goes on from JAFXGB010000105.1 coordinate 3,292, forward strand.
TTTTTTTTAAGTTTCCGCTTGTCGCGGCGCGATATCATGCGGGTGTTTTTGATGTTTCGCCCAAAGAAAAAATATAAAATAAGTCCCACTAAAGGGAGTAAAATTAGTATAGTTAGCCAAGCAAGAGATTTTACCGGATTGCGATTTTCCGATAAGATGATGACTATTGTGCTGACGATTGAAAATACATATAGTATTACCAATGACCAGTAGAATAGAGGGTGGTTTATGAATGCTTGGATTGTGTCCATTGGTTAGTTTTAGGTTTTATTTTGCTAAGGTAGCAAACATATTTTTAAAATTAAGCATGATTATGCTTTTTTAGGAATATGAAAAGCGCACTACTGAAAAGAAATGCGCTTTTAGAATTATGTAATCTCTGAGATTATTCAGATACTACTTCAAAAGGAATTTCTACGCTAACTTCTTTGTGAAGTTTGATTGTAGCAGTGTATTTACCAACTTCCTTGATGGCTCCTTTGATAGAGATGAGCTTGCGGTCGATGTTGTGACCAGCTTTTTCAAGGGCTTCAGCGATTTGGATGTTATTAACTGACCCAAAGATAGTGCCTGTTGCGCTTGTTTTTGCACCAATAGTAAGTGCTACACCTTCAAGAGCTGCTGCGATAGCTTCAGCATCAGCTTTCATCTTAGCGATTTTGTGTGCGCGTTGACGTTGGTTTTCAGCCAAAACTTTAAGAGCAGAAGGAGTTGCGATAACTGCTTTGCCTTGGGGGATGAGATAGTTGCGACCGTAGCCGTTTTTAACTTCTACTACATCGTCCTTGTATCCAAGGTTTGTGATGTCTTCTTTAAGTATAATTTTCATAATTATTGTCTCCTAAGCTTTAAAGTTATTTCATCAAGTCAGTAACATAGGGTAGAAGAGCCAAGTGGCGTGCACGCTTAACAGCTTGAGCAACACGACGTTGGAACTTAAGTGATGTTCCAGTTATGCGACGTGGAAGGATTTTCCCTTGTTCGTTGAGGAACTTTTTAAGGAATTCAGGATCCTTGTAGTCGATGTACTTGATTCCGCTTCTTTTGAAACGACAATATTTTTTCTTCTTAACGTCCACTGATAGTGGAGTGAGGTAACGAATTTCTGATTGTGCTTGTGCCATAACTTAGTTCTCCTTTACTTCTTCTTTAGCGTTAACTTTAGATGCTCTCAAGCTGCGACGTTTTGCTGCATATTCTGCTGCATACTTGTCAAGACGGAATGTGAGGAAGCGAAGAACGCGTTCGTCACGACGATAAGCAGTTTCGAGTTTTTTGATTACTTGTGGCTCGGCATCAAACTCAATAAGAGTATAGAATCCGGTTGACTTTTTGTCAATGGGGTAAGCAAGTTTGCGCAATCCCCAGTTTTCTTCATTCACGATAGTTGCTCCTTTATCAGTAAGCACCTTTGCGAATTTTTCTACCGCTTCCTTCATCTGTGCATCAGACAAAACGGGAGTTAAAATGAAAACGGTTTCGTAATGATTCATGTTGTTTAACTTTGAATTGATTAATTAATATGTTAAAATCGGGTGCAAAGATAATGCTTTTTTCTTTCATGTGCAATACTTTACGAAAGTTATCTGACGTAAAAGAGGCGATATCTTGAGATACCGCCTCCTCCGGGTTATAATAAAAACGGATTATGAAAACTATTTTAAAATTATGCTTTCTGAAATTGAACTATTTGCATCTTGTGCTTCTATAATGTAAATACCATCAGGGAGAGCTGAAAGATTTATCTCATTGCAATTGCTTGCGGTAGCAACTAAAGCACCGGCAGTTGAATAAACTTTGATTAGTTCTGCTGTCTTGTTTGTCTTGATTGTGCGATCCACGAGTTTAATGGTTAAAGTTTTTGCAACTTCTACATCTTCGACACCTACTGAAGTTGCATCGGAGATTAGATATGCTGCAATACCATTGTTTGGAACATAGATAAATAAAGTTAATGTGCCATTTGCATTATTTATTGTTGCAGGAATTGCTGAGATATAGGTGTTACCCACATTACCAAGACCGTCTTGTGGCACTTTCCAAAGCATTTTCATGTCTTCAAAGTTAAAATCTGAAGGGTTGTGAACGATGGCAAAATTAAAGAATTCTGTTTCATTATCATTGAAACTATAGATGAATAATTGCTTGCCATTTATTGTTCCTGTACACATACCTGCGTTAGCATAACCTGTTGGACAGATTTCTAAATTAGAAGAGAACCCATCTTCTATAGTTAATGATGTGCCAAAGTTGTATAGTGTTGGGTAAATAGCATTACCGTCAATAACTAAGCGAGTATCATCAATAGGAAGTACACGTGGTCCACTTCCAAAATTACTTGCATTTTGAGGGTAATAAGAACTTGCGCTTGAATAGCTATAAGTTTTCCAATCGTAATATTGGTCAGTACCAGCTATGTGGTCGGCACTACGTGTCCAACAATATACACGATTGCGGTATGAAGATGAGCCTGAATGGGATGATGCTGCAGCAAAAACTTTAGCTCCAGTTTTAGTAATATCTCCATATACAGAGCAGTAGTCAAAACGCATAGATGCACTATTGATATATGTTTCAAATACTCGAGTGGTTGCTCCGGTATTAATGTCAACAATACAAATAGTCAACTGAGAACTTGAAGAGAATGATAACACCATATTGCTTACACAAAGATGTCCTGCATTATCAACAAATACATCGTTACAAAGGTATCCCAATGAGTTCCCTTCATATAGGGTTTTGTAGTCACCTGTAAGAGCGATAGTTCGTTGGTATTCACCTGTTTCTCCATTGAATTCAAGTAGATAACCTGCACCGTTTGAACGCTCTGAAATATAGATATTCCCATTGTGTGCAGCCATGCCTCGTTGGTCGCGACCTAATTCTTCAGGGAAATTTCCTTTAGTTAATGAATATATCCATAGGTTTTTGATGCGAAGATTTTCGATTTCTGCATAATCTACACCATCAGTTGGTACTCCTGTTGTTGGTGGTTCGGGTTCTTCGGGCACAGAAACTTGTGGAGTCATAAATGATTCAATGCTTGAAGTAGATGTTGTTGATCCACTCTTTGTCGCTTTAACTCGCCAATAGTATTTTGTATTTTCGGCAAAGTTGAAGTTAGACGATGCAATAGAATTATTTCGTGTTTCAACCGAGAACATTGTTGTTGCAAATGTTGCAAGTGTTGAGATATCAATAGTGTATGTTGCGCCAGAAATTGCACTCCATTTGAACTCAAAACCATCGGCAGAAACGGTAGTCCCATTAGTGGGATATTCAAGCGTAACAGCATCTAATGCAGGTGTAGCGGTCTTAAATGAAGCTATAGAAGATGTCGTCCCGATATAGCCACTTTTAGCCGCTTTTACACGCCAATAATAGGTTGTACCTGTTGCAAGATTGAAGTTTGAAGAAGAATAACTACTTGATGTTGTAGTAGAAGAGAATGCGACAGAAGAGAATGTTGGAGAGGTAGAAACTTCAAGAGTGTAAGTAGCACCAGGAATTGTACTCCACATGAAATCAAATCCGGAATTTACTGTAGATCCGCCTATGGGACTTGTTAACGAAACAGTCTCAAGGGTTGGGGTTGTGGTGCTTGGCTTGAGAAGATAACAAGCAAGTCCATTGCATGGAGAGTATAAGAATAATGTAACAGATCCATCGACATTGTTTATTGCAGCAGGTTGTGAGGACACCGAACCATTGATTGCTGATCCAAGGCCATTAGCTGGAAGTGTCCAAAGATTTTGCATTGCAGAATAAGCAAAGTTAGAAGGATTTGTTACAACACTAAATGAACATGGCGCAATTGATGATACATATACAAATATTGGAGTGTTTCCAAGTTTTGCTGTGCACACGCCATTCCAATTGTCGGCCGATGGTGCAAGAGGTAGATTGCTAGCAAAGCTATCATCAAGAGTTGCAGTTCCCGATGTTACAAATGTATATAATGAAGGAGCTGAGTTGTGTCCGTCAAGAATGAATTTAGTATCAGAAACGGGCATAATGCGAGGAGCTGTGCTATTAGTGCTTGCAGCATTTGATGTATTAGAGAAATATGAGCCGATTGTTGTGCCATATGCTGTCCATGAACCATTGGAATTGCGTTTCCATTGATATACGGTTGAAGCATTGGCAACAGCAGCCCATATTTTACCCCCTGTTGTTGTGATGTCGCCTGTAGCTGCGACATAATCGATGCGAAGACTCGTTGAAATTGAAGATTCAAAAACTCTTGTTGTTGAGCCTGTAGTTAAATCAACGGTACAAACAGTTAGGGGCTGAGATGAAGTGTTGATAGTTAAGTTGCTGACACAAAGGTGTCCGGCATCATCAACAAAAACATCGTTAGTTGCATAGCTTAAAGATGTGCCACTTGAAGATGTTTTGCAATCACCTGTCAATGATATTGTACGTAGCAATTCACCGGTTTCGCCACTAAATTCAAGAAGTGTACCTCCTTGTTGAGAAACATATACTTTGCCATTTAGTGTTGTCATGCTGCGATTTGCAACAGTTAACGATGATGGGAAATTAGATGTATTAACAGAATATATCCATTTGCTTTCAATAGTCATTCCGTTAACAGAGTTATATGATGCAGGGTCCTTTGTTAAATCAGAATCTTCCGAGCCGCCTCCACTTGAAGAAGATGCAATAGTAAATGACCCAACCCATGATGTAGAGCCTGCATAGCCCTCTTTAGAGGCTTTAACTCGCCAATAATAAGTGGTACCTTCTACAAACGCAAAATTGCCGGAGTAGTAAGATGTTGCAGTAGTTGTTGCTGAGAATGGAATAGTCGCAAATGTTGAAGATGTAGAAACTTCAATAGTGTATGTAACTCCACTCACTGCGTTTTCTGACCAGCTAAAGTTAAAACCTGTATTTACAGTTGAACCATCTGATGGGGTTTCTATTGTTGTTTGAGGTAAAGTTTCTATAGTCACTGATGAACCAAGCCATGTAACTTTATATTCATAACTGTAACGGTCTACTACCGATACTCCAAGTTGGTATCCCGAGGTGTATCCTCTTACATCAAATGAAGAACTATAGGGGTTGCCAATTAAATATTCAGAAGAAACATCATCTCCAAGCGTAATGCCATTAGGAACAGCATATACTGCATAGCGCATATTATTATATCCATTCCAAGAAAGAGTTGAGCCCGATAATGTGAGGTTGGTGACAGGTCCCGGATCGCTTGCATACTCTGACTTAAAAGTCATTGTTGGTTGCAATGCGAGATTTTGGAATGAATTGGATTTAAGATATGGAGCAAGACCTTCGGTGCGTATGCCTGTAAAGTCTCGAGACGCAAATAGCACACAACCGGGAGCATTGTCGCTTGAATAGTCGCGGTTATATTGTATTTGTGTCGCTATTTCAGCGTAATTTGATGTGGTGTTAGCACCATATAGGAATGAAATAGAGTGGCTTGAGTAGAAATGTCGGTCAAATACGTTGGCGCAAGCATCACTCCACCATTTTGAAATTTTTCCATATCCGTTGGTTGAGTGGCTTGTTAACCAGTATATTTGAGGAGAAATGAAGTCTATAGATCCTTCTCCCAACCAAGCTAATGGGTCAGAACAGATTTGTTCGTATTGCCAATCAGGAGCAGAACTGATAGAACTGGTAGAAATACCATATTTTGAAGCAGATGTTTTTGAAACACCGGCAGGTGATATTCCAAATTTTACATATGGCTTAACCGATTTAATCATTGCATTAACTTTGCGCACCATGTCATTGACATTTTCGCGACGCCAATCGCCTTGAG
>JAFXGB010000106.1 GCA_017520235.1 Muribaculaceae bacterium
CGGTACATAGTATTATGATACCGGCAATTGTCATCAACGTGGGAAGTATATACATCCACAATGGGAATTTCACAGGGCGATGACCAAATGCCAGCATTATTATATTGTACAACCCCGCTATCACAAGCATTGCAGCAAAAAGATACACCATAATCCCCATTAACGATTCGGGACTAATCACCATCCAAGCGCCAAGACCTATCCCACCAAGGCTGGCAATCAGCCCAGAGGCAAACGAGGCTTTGCTCCTATTGATGTTATTACCCTCTTTATCTTTCTCCTTGCGAGTTAAAATCATAATGATGTTTGCAAGACATGGGATAATAAATGCAATCCCGATAATAATAATCAATGTTGACAACACATTACCATTACAAAACACAATCAACAATATGCCCACTGCTAAAATCAGCAGATTGACAACGATATTACTCCTTAGATTCATAGCTTTAAATTTTAAGTATTTACAAATATAACAATTTTGAGAAGATTTATTTTGTATTTTTGATGAAAACCTCGAAAATATACTGCACTCGCTGTAAAACATCCATGCAAGCTTGGTGTTGTTTTGCTCGTTTGTCGTATCTTTGTATAAATCTAAATTTTATCTCATGAAAACGATCAAGAAACTTTTTATCGGCATTGCCGCTTTATCAACAAGCGCAATAGCATCAGCTCAAGCCGAAAACGCCCCATTACAATATGTTGACGCTCAAGAGTTGAGAATTATAAACAAAGGGTGGGACAACACCTTGCGAAAATATACTCGCATCCCTGCTTATCTTGAAGATAGTGTGCGTTCAACACTTTGGGAACGCGCTCAATGTAGCGCTGGCATTGCAGTGAGATTTGCTACCGACTCTCGTCGCGTGGGGGTTAAATACAAATTATTGTGGAATACCCACATGCTTCACATGGCCGACACCGGACTAAAAGGGACAGATCTTTATATCCTTGAAGGAGACTCTGTATGGCGTCATGTTAATACTAATCGACCTAATGCCGACAAAGAGACCAAGATGTGCGAAAAAATATATGTCGAAAATCTCGACCCCGGCATGAAAGAATACATGATTTATATGCCTCTTTATGACGGAGTCGAAGACTTGTGGGTAGCTATCGATAGTGGCTCTACAATCACACCTGGGAATAAAGATATCATACGCCACGACAAGAAAATCGTAGCCTACGGAACAAGTATTCTTCAAGGTGGCTGTGCTTCACGAAGCGGCATGGCTGCTACAAACATAATCAGTCGTGAGTTGAATTGTGAAGTAGTAAATATAGGCATCAGCGGTGAAGGCAAAATGGACTTCTGCATGGCTCGCGCAATGGCTCAAATTCCCGATGCCGACCTATTCCTAGTCGACCCAATTCCTAACTGTACCGAGATGATGTGCGACACATTGACCTATGACTTCATTAACATTTTGCGCACATCCCGCCCCGATGTCCCCATCGTAATGGTAGAGGGTCCTATCTATCCTTACGCTCGTTATGATGCAAAGATGCGAGATTATCTTCCCAAGAAAAATGCTGCATTCCGTCGCAATTACGAAAAACTCATGAAAGAAAATCCCAATAATTTATACTATGTAGATTGTGTAAATCTTGACGGCGTTGAAGATGATGGAACAGTTGACGGCATCCACTTGACCGATTTAGGATTTAAATACTACGCACAAAAACTCATCCCCGTTCTCCGCCCATTGATAAAATAATCAATCCATCTAAATAGCGACGCCCTCCCATACATGAGAGGGCGTCGTTGTTTTTATAGAAATCCTACATTATAATGCAATCTTAGATGCCACACGAGAGCCATCACTCATTATTGCAACTGCTACATATATTCCCTTAGGTAGTGATTCAATAACAAGTTCATTTCCTAAACTGCGGGCTACAACTGCTCCCGACATTGACACGAGCATAATTTCACTTGCTTCTCCACCTTGCACCTTAACGATATTACCCCATTTATTTATTGAAACATCGCTATTATCGGCAATCACATCATCTATTCCGGCAGGTGCAGTAGCTGTGTATTTAGCAACACCTTGCTTTGGGATTAAAGCCCACAAGTGGATTTTATTATTTTCAACCTCAGCTATTGCAGTTGAAACAAATGTGCCATTTGACACACCACTTGCTCCAAGCACCGGGAAGCTATTGATTTTGGTTGCAGAAGCCTCACCATTTGTCACATCGATAAGGTTTAGATAGCCTTGTTGAACAGTGGTCTTATAGGTTATTGCAGCCGCAAGTTTGAAATTACCAAAATTAAATGCAGTATAGCTTGAACCACAAATATTTCCATCGACAGCCGCTGTTGAAAGCTGACGTATCAATGTTCCTGTTGAGCTGAACAATGCAGGGACTCCGTTCTTTCCAACAGCCCATATTGTACCATCGTTCAATACTTTAACTTCAATAACAGCATATCCGCCACCTAGGTCATAAACATTCCCCGACGAATCTTTCAACGTTATTACTGAAGCTCCTGTTGACTGTCCATTCACAATATCATAAACTATAATTTGCCCTGGGTAATCAGAATTTGAAGCAAAGTACAATTTACCATTATTGATTGTTCCTGAAGCACACATCAAGTCTCCGGCGCGAGCACCATGATCAGTAGTTTCAAGCACCAATGAAGGTGTTGCAGTATCGCTACTCCAGCTATATACTTTCAATGCGCTAGTAGCACTATAAGCAAGGTTACATGCAACAATTGTTCCTCCCATGTTTGCCACTGATGCAAACTGATAGGCATCAGCCACTACTCCTGTTGAGGGCAATGTGCCTTTTATTGCACCTGTATAAGCATCAACGATGTGGATATTACTTTTGCTATTATCCGGATCACGCTGAACAACATACAATTTACCATCTTTCAACACCATGTTTCGAGTGTAATCATTAGTAGGATTCATCCAAGAAACAGATGTCCCATTAGCTGCTGAATAGCACCAATCAGTAGTAAATTGGTTAGGCACGGCTGTTGGAGTTGATGGAGTTGAAGGTGTTGATGGAGTTGATGAACCTGAAGAAAGTACTCCGCTACAATTTATTTCAACTCTGACAGATGTATCTGAGCCACTTTGAACGGCAATATAGCCTGAATAAGTAGCTGCTGATTTTGATGTATCAAGCGAGATTTTCAATGTACCACCTGTTCTTGCATTCCAGCCTGACTGTGGAGTTACAACAAATGCCGATGAACTTGAATTATAAATGATATCATATTGTAGATTTGCACCAGTAATTCTCACTGTTGCTGAGGTTGAAGAGCCCCCACATGTTCCGGTTAAAGACACTGATGTGGTGCTTGCTGTCAACGATGCTGTAGTGGGGGTAGATGGGGTTGAAGGAGTATCATCTCCTGTTACTTTAAACGCCATCATGTCATTATACATTGCGATAATTTTTGTACCATAGCCAGCTGCGGTTGCCCACTTTCCACTTCCAAGATCTTCCCAATTAGGAGCACACCCTCTCGACACATAGTTAAAACGAGAATCCACCAAAACTTCCCCTGCCGGCAATGCTTTTGTACATGCATATGCATATAAGTGCTGAACTTGGGCGGTAACACCTTCTTTTACCGTTGAAAATATACTACCTTTTTGTCCAAGCGTTGTAACTCCAAGCCCACAATAATTGTGATCATCGGGAGTTACAGCTGTCCCGCCGGTGTACTTAAACCATCCGGTTTCAATAATAGATTGACATATTGCAATGTCTCCTCTTAATCCATACTTTTGAGATACAGCGATAAATTGCTCTGCAATCTCACGATCAAAAGAGCTATTCTGAGATTTAACAAATTGATACATGCGTTCGGCTGTCGCCACATTAGTACCGAGAATGGGCGTCGCTGCAAATGAACTTGAAACAGCCATGCACATTAAAAAAATAAACGTAGTAATTTTTCTCATTGTAATTATGATATTAGATGTTTTAGCTATGATTTCAAAAAATATCCTACTTAGGCAATGTAATTTCAACATACAAAATTATAAAAAAAACGACAAAGTTTATAGAATTTTTTCTTTAAATCTTGGCAACAACCTTTATTTACATTAAATTTGCAGTTAATTAGAACAATAGTAACTTATAATAAACTCAATTAATAACTAAATTTTTCTAACTATTATGTGGTTAAAAAGCTCATCTATAGGTAGGAAGCTCCTTATGTCTATTACCGGAGCATGCCTTGTCCTATTTGTTACGTTTCACGTGCTGATGAACTCTGTGGCTATTCTTTGGCCTGCAGCCTATAATTCAGTTTGTGCTTTCCTTGGTGCAAACTGGTATGCATTGGTTGCTTGTGCTGGTTTGGCTCTTTTGTTTGTTGTGCACATTTTGTATGCATTTATCCTTACATTGCAAAATCGTAAGGCACGCGGCAACAACCGTTATGCAGTAACTTCTACACCAAAATCAGTTGAATGGTCATCTAAAAACATGCTCGTTCTCGGTATTGTTGTTGTAGCGTTTATGGTCGTTCACTTTATCCAATTCTGGTATAAAATGCAATGGCAAGAAATCATCGGCAACCACTTCTACACTACTGCCGAAGGTGCTGCAATCCCTGTAACTGCCGGTTCATTGTTCATCCAATTTGCATTCCAAAGCTGGTGGACCCCCGTTGTTTACATCATTGGGTTCGTTGCTCTTTGGTTCCACATGAATCATGGTTTCTGGTCAATGTTCCAATCAGCAGGATGGAACAACAATACTTGGTTGCCACGTCTTAAAAAGATTTCTTGTGTTTGGACAACTCTTGTAATAGGTCTTTTCATCGTTCAAGCAGGATGGTTCACTTACCAAGCTAACCAAGGTGAATACCTTTACAACACTGAGCTAAAAGGACAATACAAAGCTATCGTTCTTGAACATTTCCATGAAAAAGCACAAGAAATCCAAATGAACGCAAAAGGACAATTTGATCCTGAAGCAATGCAGAAAATGCAAGAACTTCAAGCTGAATTCCAAAAAACAGCTCAAAGTCTCGATTCTTTATGCACTAAACCGGTTGCTCCCGTAGTAGTTCCTGCTGAAGAAATTGTTAACAATAACGAAACAGCAGCTAATGACTCTGTAGCAATTGATAATCAAGAACAATCCGCTAATAACTAATCGATATGGCAGAAAATAAAAATATCACAGTCGATTCTAAAATACCGGCAGGTCCTGTTGCAGAGAAATGGACCAACTATAAAGCTCATCAAAAGCTTGTTAACCCGGCTAACAAACGTCGCCTTGACATCATCGTTGTAGGTACCGGTCTTGCAGGAGCATCAGCAGCTTCTACACTTGCTGAAATGGGCTTCAACGTGCTCAATTTCAATATCCAAGATTCACCTCGTCGTGCTCACTCTATCGCTGCACAAGGTGGTATCAATGCTGCTAAGAACTATCAAAATGACGGTGACTCAGTTTATCGTCTATTCTATGATACTGTAAAAGGTGGAGACTATCGTGCTCGCGAAGCTAACGTTTATCGTCTTGCTGAAGTAGCGAACAACATCATCGACCAATGCGTTGCTCAAGGTGTTCCTTTCGCTCGCGAATATGGCGGTTTGCTTGCTAACCGTTCTTTCGGTGGCGCTCAAGTATCACGTACTTTCTACGCTAAAGGACAAACAGGTCAACAACTTCTTCTCGGTGCTTACTCTTCACTTAACCGCCAAATCGAACTTGGCAAAGTTAAGAGCTACAACCGTTACGAAATGCACGATGTCGTAATGATCGATGGTCGCGCTCGCGGTATCATCGCTAAAAACTTGGTAACAGGTAAATTTGAACGCTTTGCTGCTCACGCTGTAGTTATCGCTACTGGTGGTTATGGTAATGCATTCTTCCTTTCTACCAACGCAATGGCATGTAACTGTAGTGCTGCTATGGCTTGCTACCGTAAAGGTGCTTGGTTTGCTAACCCTGCATATGTACAAATTCACCCAACATGTATCCCTGTTCACGGAGACAAACAATCTAAATTGACTCTTATGTCAGAATCTCTCCGTAACGACGGACGCATCTGGGTACCTAAAAAACTTGAAGACGCTAAAAAACTTCAAGAAGGAACACTCAAAGGCTCTCAAATACCTGAAGAAGACCGCGACTACTACTTGGAACGCCGTTACCCAGCATTTGGTAACCTTGTACCTCGTGACGTTGCTTCTCGTGCAGCTAAAGAACGCTGCGATAAAGGATTTGGTGTAAACAACACCGGTCTTGCCGTATTCCTTGACTTTAGTGAAGCTATCAACCGTCTTGGTAAAGATGCAGTTGCTCAACGTTATGGCAACCTCTTCGACATGTATGAAGAAATCACTGACGTTTCTCCTTATGAAGAACCAATGATGATCTATCCTGCTATCCACTATACTATGGGGGGTATCTGGGTTGACTACGAACTTCAAACATCAATCAAGGGTCTATTTGCTATCGGTGAATGTAACTTCTCTGACCATGGTGCTAACCGTCTTGGCGCATCTGCTCTTATGCAAGGTCTTGCTGATGGTTACTTCGTGCTTCCTTACACTATCCAAAACTATCTTTCAGACCAAATCACTGTTCCTCACTTCCAAACTAACACTCCGGAATTTGACGAAGCAGAAAAACAATGTATCGAAGCTGAACAAGCTCTTCTTAACATCAAGGGTAAACGTTCTGTTGACTCTATACACAAAGAACTTGGACACATCCTTTGGGATCTTGTTGGTATGGCTCGTACAAAAGAAGGTCTTGAAGATGCCCTTGGCAAGTTGAAAGCACTTCGCAAAGAATTTGAATCTAACCTCTTTGTTCCAGGTGAAGCCGGCAACGGTATGAATGTCGAACTTGACAAAGCATTCCGCTTGAAAGACTTTATCACTATGGGTGAACTCATCGCTTATGATGCCCTTAACCGCAACGAAAGCTGTGGTGGTCACTTCCGCGAAGAATTCCAAACTGAAGAAGGTGAAGCTATGCGTGATGACGCCAACTACTTCTATGTTGCATGTTGGAACTATGAAGGCGACGACAACGCTGAACCTACACTCATCAAAGAACCACTCGAATACGAAGCTATCAAGGTTCAAACTCGTAACTATAAGTCATAACAATTAGAAATAACTCCAATGGCAAATATAACTGTAAACTTAAAGGTTTGGCGTCAAGCCGGACCAAAGGAGCAAGGTCAATTCAAGACTTATACTGTCGCTACTGACACCGACACCTCGTTCCTTGAAACTCTCGACATCCTCAACGAACAACTCGTTGAGAAAGGCGAGGAACCTATCGTGTTTGACCACGACTGCCGCGAAGGTATCTGCGGTATGTGTTCTCTATACATCAATGGACACCCACACGGACCTGCTACAGGCGCAACAACATGTCAGCTCTACATGCGTCGTTTCAAAGATGGCGAAACAATTACTGTTGAGCCATGGCGCTCTGCTGCATTCCCTGTTATCAAAGACTTGATGGTTGACCGCAACGCTTTTGATAAAATTCAACAAGCCGGTGGCTATGTATCATTCAACTGTGGTGGTGCTCAAGATGCCAACGCTCTTCCTATCTCTAAAGAAGCTGCTGACTTGGCTATGGACGCAGCTTCATGTATCGGTTGCGGTGCTTGTGTAGCTGCTTGTAAGAACGGTTCGGCAATGTTGTTCGTTTCTGCTAAAGTTAGCCAATTTGCACTTCTTCCACAAGGTCAAATTGAACGCGCTCGTCGTGCTCGCGCAATGGTTAAGAGAATGGACGAACTTGGTTTCGGTAATTGTACTAATACCGGAGCTTGTGCTGCTGAATGTCCAAAGAACATTTCACTCAGCAACATCGCTCGCCTAAACCGCGAGTTCATCAACGCAAAAATCAAAGACTAATTAACAAGTATCTTTTGATAATGCAAGTGGCGGGATTCCCCGCCACTTTTATTTTATACCCATGGTTATGGCACATTAAGTATTAATTTTGTAACTTTGCAAAGTAAAATAACTAATATGGGACAACTTATTGCTATCGTGGGACGCCCCAATGTGGGAAAATCCACCCTTTTCAATCGTTTGACAGAAACCCGTACAGCCATCGTTGACGGAACAGCAGGAACTACTCGCGACCGCCAATATGGCAAAGTCGATTGGGCAGGAAAAGAATTCTCTATTGTTGATACCGGTGGTTGGGTAGTCAACTCTGAAGATATATTTGAAGGAGAAATCAATAAGCAAGTGGCTCTTGCCATTGAACAAAGCGATGTTATTCTATTTGTTGTGGATGCAATGAATGGTGTTACTGACCTTGACGACCATGTTGCAGAAATCCTTCGCAAGTCAACTAAACCCGTTCTTCTTGTCGCCAACAAAGTTGACTCTAATGAATGGATATACAACATTGCTGAATTCTATAGCCTTGGGCTTGGCGATCCATATCCTATTTCTGCAGTAAGCGGATTTGGTACCGGCGACCTCCTCGACGAAATTGTAAAACGTATGCCAGAAAAGGTCGATGACGAAGAAGATCAACTTGAAGATATCCCACGTTTTACAATCGTAGGGCGTCCTAATGCCGGCAAATCTTCATTAGTAAACTCATTCATCGGAGAAGAGCGACACATTGTTACCGACATTGCCGGAACAACTCGCGATAGTATATACACCCGATATAACAAATATGGCTTTGATTTCTATCTTGTTGACACTGCCGGTATCCGCAAGAAAAACAAAGTAAACGAAGATATTGAATATTACTCAGTAATTCGTAGTATTCGTGCTATCGAAGCCTCTGATGTGTGTATCTTAATGATCGATGCAACACGAGGTATCGAAAGCCAAGACACCAACATCTTCTCGCTCATCCAAAAGAACAAGAAAGGGCTCGTGGTGTGTGTAAATAAATGGGACCTTGTAGAAGATAAATCTAACGAAGCAATCCGTTGCTATGAAGCAGCAATTCGCGAACGATTTGCTCCATTTACCGACTTCCCCATCATCTTCACATCGGCGCTCACTAAACAACGCATCTTCAAAGTGCTTGAAACAGCATTGAAAGTTTATGAAAACCGTAAACGCACAGTGCCAACATCTCAACTAAACACTGTAATGCAAGAATTCATCGAAGCATATCCGCCACCAGCAAACAAAGGCAAATATGTTAAGATTAAATACATCACAATGCTAAAAGGCTCAACAGTCCCCACATTTATATTCTTCTGTAACCTCCCTCAATGGGTTAAAGAGCCTTATCGTCGCTACTTGGAAAACAAGATACGCGAAAGTTGGGAATTTTCCGGCACCCCCATCAACGTCTTCATGCGTGAAAAATAATAAGCAACAAACAATTATATCTACGCGAAAAAGTGTCAAGCTATTTTAACACTTTTTTCCATTATTCTCCCTTCAAACTCTCATTAATTATACATATATTTGTAATTAATAATCTTAAATACTAAAATATGATAACCACATATAATATTATACGAGCAATTTGCCTTTTCTTATTTATATCAATATCGGCAGTAGGATTATGTAATGCCACAGATAATGTCATAATCGATAATGCAATAGAGACATACACGATTATAGCATCAAAAGACGGGCAAAATATAGAAAAAGTTAAAGCTAAAATCGAAACGACATATACGGCTCAACGCACAGATGAAAAAGTTATCGCCGGTTTAAGTTACAATAATTTTAGTTCAGTTGATAAAGCGAGTGCTCCAGGAGCTAAGCCTTCATATATACCTAACTATGAAGAGGGGATATTTTATGATGACACAAAAATATGCCTACTATATTTTAACATCAAAAAAGGAGAAAATGCAACTGCTAAATTTGAAAAGACCTATAAAAAAGCGGAGTATTTTACATCAATAAGCTTTGGAGAAGGGTATTTTATAAGAAATAAGATAGTCAAGATTATTGTACCAAAATCTATAGCCGAAAGAATAAAAATTGCAGAAAAATCTTTTAATTCTAATATCACCTCTTCCCAATCAACAGGAGACAAAGGGGAAACGATTTATACTTATATAATCACAAATCAAAAAGCAAATAAGCCAGAAGATAACGCCCCGGAATTAAGTACAATCGTTCCACGAATATACATCTATGGCCAATTTGCCAATGTTCAAGAACTATATGATTATCTACGACAATACACATTAACACCTGACCCGGATATAGAAACAGTAAACACATTAGCCAAACAACTTACATCTAATTCCAACAACAAACGTGAATCCATTGAGTTAATAACTTATTGGGTGCAACAAAACATTCGATATATTGCCGTTGAACATGGAGAATATGGGCAACGTCCTGATATTGCAAGTGAAGTGTTACGCAAACGATATGGTGATTGTAAAGGTATGTCATCACTATTAAAGGCAATGTTAACAGCTATTGGAATTGATACTCGTCTCACTTGGATTGGCACAACATCTATAACTCAACGATGGGAAGAAGTCCCCAATCTCTCGTCAGGAGACCACATGATATGTTCTGTGATAGACGAAGACTCTATTTTATTCCTTGACGGAACAACTGCACACCTCCCAATAGGTTACTATACACAGTCTATACAAGGGCAACAAGCTCTCATAGAAAATGGAGACACTTATATTTTAAAAGATGTCCCTATTCAATCCCCCTACAATAATTGCGATTTTACTCAAGCGACATTCCATATTGAAGAGAATAATCTAATTGGCGAGATTTCTAAAAAACTATCTGGAGCAATAAAAATGGGATTTAGCACAATATTAAAAGATTTTGATGCCTCAAAACGACAAGATTTCATCAATGCATATTTACGATACCCGCGAAAGAATGTCTCTATCTCAAATGTAATTATTAAAGGGGACTCTATTTCATCTCCATTTACAACAATATCAGCAACCATCTCAGAGCAAGACGCTTGTCAACATCTGAGTGATGCTATTTATATTGACTTAATGCCTCTAAGAAACGGCTTAATTGAGTCATACAATTTAAAAGATCGCCAAAATGATATACAAATATCTAATCGACAAAGATATGTCAGCGATATTACAATTGTTATTCCCGATGGATTTACAGCATCATACATTCCTGAAGACTTTACACTTAATAATGAATGGTTCTCATTATCAATAAAATATCATGCGACACCTAATTCGATAACATGCAACTCTAATTTAATAATCAATAAAACAATCATCCCAATAGAAAAAGCGTCGCTTTGGAACAACATAGCACGCCAAGTAAAACAAGCCAATGGCGAACAAATCACGCTAATTTTAAAACAACCTGAATACTAATATTTATGAATAAGTTTATTCTTTCAATCATTTTTATAGGACTTGGGATTGGCTCAAGTAACGCTGCAACTTATGATGAAAAATTCTTCAAAAAAGCAGCTGAAATTGTATGGGCAATGGAACTGCCGGATTTTAATCCAACAGTTGAAATCCCAGATACTTCACTCTATGACGGCGAATCAGCAATAATATTAGCGGCATATACAGGTGTAAACATCAAATTGTCAGAACGATTCAATCTATCCAAATTTTCATCTACAGGGAAAGAATTTACGAGTGCAACCGATGCAAAAATCACAACTCGAATAATGATTAAACTCAACGACTCTAAAGCTGTTGAAGAATACTCTGAATTTGACATAGATTCAAAAGATAAAGAATCAATATCAAATTACTCTTACCAATATACTAATTCTGCATTTGGTGCTCGCATACATAAACCATCAGGAGAAATAATTAATGTTGATTGTAAAGAAGCGTTCACCGTTACATCAGGAAAAGGAAGAAAAGAAAAAGCTGAAGAACATAAAATAGCTATTCCTGGGCTTGAGCCAGGAGATGTCCTCGAATATTTCTATTATGATGAAACATGGCTTGATGAATTTGATCTCGATCCAATTATATTTACATTTGCACAACGCTACCCTATAATAACTTACAAAATAGAGTGTAATATTGACCCTACTTTAACTCTTGAATATCGCAATTTAAATGGAGCGCCATTACTATATGGTGGACCAGTAAAAGATGGTATTCGCACTCTTGAAGTAACAGCAATTCATTTAGCGAAACGAGAATTCGGCAATTGGATGTCTCCTGCAAGACAAATTCCATACATAAAAATGCGCGTTCTTAACAACAATTCTACATTGACCTATCGACCCAAAAGTGCTCGCCGAGGAGGGATTTTCTGCTCTCTTCCCATAAAACATTACTTTGATGATATATCTTATATTTTACATGATTTTGATCCGCCGGTAAAAATTGTTTCTCGCGCAACTAAAATCACAAAAAAATACATCGGAAAACATCCAAACTTAACACAACGCCAAATTATTGATGCCGCTTGGCTTGCAACAGTATACTCCGCTCTTATCGATGAAGGGACACATTCTAATATCGCATTGTCTACATATTTCCCCGATGTCCTTAAAAAATTGAAGATAAAAAACGACATAGGTATTGGCGTTATTAACTCAATTAAAGATGTCCCCATTACAGAAATTCTGCATTGGAAAGATCCCGATTATATGAATATGGTTGGAGATTCTTGCTATATCTTTACTGGCGATTTTTGCTTTAAGCCAGGAGAACATATCGGAGAATATGAAGGAGAGGAAGCGGCAGTATTCTGGGGCGATCGAAAAGAATTTGATCAGATCAGTGCAGTCATGATACAACTGCCCACATCTCGCGCTTCACAAAACACCTTCCGCACTGATATTAATGCATCTCTTAATCTCGATGACAATAATATTATTGACATTAACCGCACTGTAACATTTAAAGGAGCAGTCAAATCAGTAGCGTCAAAACTTATTGATTCCGGCAGATATATAAAACGTATTGAGGATTTCCTTGAAATTGAAGAAAAAGACAGGCACAAGCTAAAAAACGACTCGGTTAAGATTAAAGAAAAACACGAAAAAATATTTCGTGCTGAAGCAGAGTCTATAATCGGAGTTGAGCCTCGGGATATTCTCAGCTACAATATAACCGAGATTGGAGCAACGCCTGATGAGCCTAATGTTACATACAACATGGCATGTAATGTTGATGGGCTGGTAAAACGCGCAGGCAAAGACTTAGTTCTGTCTATTGGGAAACTATTTGGCAACCAGACTGAAATTACCGGTAGCAAACGCGAGAGAAAATCGGCGATTGTATTAGAATCTCCATCACAAAATCGCTATGTTCTCAATTTCACTATTCCTGATGGTTATATTGTGAATGAGACAAGTCTTAGTATGGTAAACAAAAACATTATAAATGAATGTGGAGCATTCTATGCTCAAGCAAAAGTAAGTGACAATATTCTCACAATTCAAATAAATGAACGTTATCTCCACTATGTCATTCCTATTGAAAAATGGGATAAATTCCTTGAAATTATTGACGCAAGAGCAGCGTTCTCAAATACCTCAATTGTTCTAAATCACAAATAGAATAATATACAAATATAGGCTGTGAATCACAGCCTATATTTATTTTCATTCTTATTATTTTTTTATTTTTTATTGATGGCGGGTTCGATGACGCGGAGACGGTCGCCGGCATCTTTAATGATTGAACGATAATAACGTTCATCATATCCGGGGAATGAAGGATAGGCAGGAACTCCATCGGGAGTATATTCAAATTTGCCATCTTTCTCACGTTTAACATTTCCATCAAGATATTTCACTAGCAGATAATCGCCTAACGCTTTAAAATCTTTGGTTGATTTTTCAGCCCAATGATTAGTTAGTTCAACAAACATCTTGCGTGCATCAGCTTCATTCATTGACTGAGCTTTAGTTTCAGCATCGGCAACAGCTTCAGCAATATTATCTTCCAATCCATTTTGTACACGACGAATATCAGGAATCATTTGAGAATAACGATTGTAAGCTTGATTTGCCACATAGTTATGAGCCCAAAAAGCAGCATCCCATGAAATATGATACATATCGCCATTGCCATGAGCATAACAATGAGGAGGCTCTGTTACGCAACAATAAACCGGGACATATACACATGTATTTGCATCATCAACACCAAACCACAACACACCTTTCATTGAAGCAGGGACATTGTCGCGCAATTGAGCAACAAAGGAGAAGCCTGTTTGCTGAGTTGCAATAGCACGTTCATGAGAGTACTCAACTCCATCAACTTTATAAGTCAACGGACGCCAACGATAAGGTACATCATAGGCACCGGCGCCTATATCTTTTGTCATATCCATTGGAGTATCTTCAAAATGATCGCGCATCATCCATTGCATTTCACGCACAGAGACTTTTTTGTCGGGTTTAACCCACAATGGCATGGGGTCGCCTGCGCCTTTCAACACCCAGTCTAACGAAGATTCCATTAAGTTATTAAAGCGATTAAAATAGGCCCACACACGACCATCGCATCCACGCAATGCGCTGAAATCAGTTATTGCATAAGCCAATGAAAAGCTGAAATCCTCATCTTTTCCTGCGAAATATCCTTGCTTGCGAGCAAAATCAATTACATCGGGAGAATACAAGCAATTCTTTTTATCGTTTAGAGGGAATTGATGGATACGGGCATGGTTGGCATGACCTGAAATACAATCATCGGGAACTCGACGAGCAACCCACACTGCGCCTTTTTCTTTTCCACCTTTACCTATAAGCTCCATAATCCACGCCTCTTTTCCATCGGCAATAGAGAATGATTCTCCCGAACTTGCATATCCATAGTCAGCAACAAGACTTGTCATCACATCTATCGCTTCGCGAGCTGTCTTAGCACGTTGCAATGTGATATATATCAATGAGCCATAGTCAATTATACCTGTTGTATCAACAAGTTCAGGACGTCCACCCCATGTACTTTCGGCAATAGCAAGTCCATGTTCGTTCATGTTACCTATTGTCGCATAGGTGTGCGCCACTTCAGGGATTTCGCCAAGGTACTTACCTGTATCCCATTCTACTACTTTGCGCATAGCTCCCTTAGGATAATCAGCTGCAGGTTGATTATACAACTCACCATAAAGATTGTGGCTATCGGCAGCATAAGTAATCATCACACTACCATCGGCCGTTGCTCCTGAGCCGGCAATCAAACTCGTACATGCATCAGCTATTGCTATCCCTCCACAAAGAGCCAATGCCGCAATAAAAAATCTTTTAACCATCTTCTTATATATTAATTGTTACTATTTCACTTGATTTCAGATACCAAATATAACCTTTTATATTTTCATATCCCATTTTCACAAGCAATTTCATGTAGTTTCTCACTTGTGCTGCATACTGGTCATGATTAGGCTCTCCAAATTTATAATCGATAACCTCTATAGCTCCGTCGGCAGTCCACACCACCCTATCAGGGCGATAACATTCGCCTGAAGGTAGCACTATTGTACGTTCATTTACAACTTTCTTATAGCCAGAGAACCATCTCTCCACACGAGCATCATCTAAGGCATCTTGCAAAAATGTCTCTATCTCTTTTTGATCTTCATCGGAAATATTATAACGATAGGCATGACGAGCCACAACAATGGGCAAATCACCTATCTTACGCACATCGCCCAAGATGTCATGAAGAATTACCCCTCGATCTCGTGGTTTATCTAAATCTTGTAAATCCTCTACCTTGCTTAAATTCCACATTTCGGTGCGGTCGGCGGTATAATAAGGAACGGCCCCGATTGTTTCTTCACTACCCTCCTTTTTAGCATCTGCTTGTGGAGCTCTTGTTGTAGGAGTTCCGATTGTCAATACACAATCTTCAAAGTTAGTATTTAAAGGTACATATACATCATCAGCCTTTATTGACTCCTCCCCTAAAGCCTTTGCACAATTACAACAATACTCCGGTGTTGCCATCTCTATTGCTAAACCTATGAAATCACCTATGTTATTGAGTGTGCTTGAGCCACTTTCTTTTACTTTATAATTTACTATCAATTCATCTACTGCACGAGTAAATGCGACATAAGTAGCGTTCAACTGATCAACGAATTCAGCTCCTCGATTTTGTTCATACTGTTCATAAAAATCCGTTCCTTCAAGAGCCGATTTACTGCTTTTCAGTGGAAGTATTGGGGGTACAATCTCCTCGTCAAAATCTTTATATATACCTATTGTATCATACCATTTTATATCCTTACCTTCAACCATGTCCCATGAAGCAAAAGGGATGTGAACACATCGGAATTCCAACCCCTTTGACTTGTGAACAGTCATTACTTTTATCGCATCCATTGAATCAGGAAACGTGAGACAAGTTTTATATCCTACCGCATCCCACCATTTCAAGAACGAATGAATATCCCCTGCTCCTTGAGCACAATAGTCCACAACAACATCTTGAAATGCCGTAATGTAGATATTTTCATCTGTTAGAGCTTTTTCAGGAACATAGCGAGTGATTATACGCTCCACAATAGATGGCAAGCTGACACACTCCATGCTCATCACTTCATCGGCAAGCCCTTCAATTGTTGCCGTTGACCTTAGTGCAGCAACTAATGCTTGAGACGGAGAATTATCGGTATTAATAAAGTATTCATAGCGATTAATCATGCGACTGATCTCTCGCTTTGTCATGTGATAGTCATCTGATGCCTTATCGGGAGTATCTATAAACCGCAATACACTCACTATCAATCTAACAGCATTGGAATTCCCAACGACCAATGCCTCATTTGAAAGGATATTAAGAGGGGGAAAATCGGGGTGAGCATTAACATATTCAAGCAAAAAGTCTATTACTCGACGTCCTTCTACTCCTTTACGCACAAGTATCGCAATGTCTGAAGATCTATATCCCGACTGTAGCTGTCGCTTGATTTCTTGCGCCATCAGATCCAACGAGCTATTTTCAAACTCATTCTTATCGCCTTGCAATGCAGTAAATTTAACATATCCACGATGGTTCTTTCGTTTAGGGGCAACCTGCTGAGAAACATTACCATATAGTTGTTTCAGTCCTGCACTATCAGCAATAGCGCTAAAGATGGTATTATTAAATTTCACTACATCGGCCGAACTGCGCCAATTAGTATTCCCCGATATATTATTCCCTTTCTCCTGATAATTACGAGAAAATTGTTGAGCCACTTGCTCTCTCAACAACGACGGATCAGAATTTCTAAAACGATATATACATTGCTTCTCATCTCCGATTATGAGATTATCTTTATCATGAGACAGACTCTCTGATACAAGAGGCGACAGATTTTGCCACTGCATGCGAGATGTGTCTTGAAATTCGTCTATTAGAAAGTGTTTCAAATTAACACCCACCCTCTCATATATAAATGGCAACTCCTCTTCACTGATAATTCGTTGTAATATATCGTTAGTATCTGATAGTAATATAAGATTGTTGTCATTACGATACTCATCTATCTTTTTGACGATATTACCGAGTAGTCCAAGAATATAAATATTTTTACGCGTCAGTTTATATAGATTTATTCGTGGCACTCCATCAACTATTGCATTTATAGCATCTAGATAGGCTGCATCAATATCACTGGGAATAGCATCTTCAGTAGAGAACTTCTTTAGATATCGTTTTGAACGGTTTTCACACGCGTCAATAACTGATTTTGTTAATCCGGTGGGAGTTCCCTCTGCCCATTTTATAATTGAAGTTCGCACATAGTTATTCCAGCATTTGTCCGGGGTGAGACCAACTCCATCACATAGCATATTTATTGCTTTAGCCGACTTCTCTTTAATCGCGCGTTGTATTTGGCCTACTTTTGCTGCCAATTGCTGCTCAAACTTGATTATCTTTGACTCATCATCAAGATACTTGAGCATCTCTTCAGATTTCAGTTTAAATTCCTCATCACACATCTTATTAACGAAGGAAACAATCCCTTCATAAAAACTTGATGAGCGATTAAACATATTAAATCCGCCCCCCTCTTCAATAAGGCTAAGCATATACTTCTTTAGCCAATCTGTGATTCGGCGTTGAATCGAGGCATCATTACCATTAGCAGAGTCGGCACGATTTATTGATGCTAACATTTCATTGATACCGGTCTCTACTGCATATTCGTCATTCAATTCTACCTCATAGTTACCTGTCAATTCAGCTTCGCGCGCGAACACGCGCAACACATTTTGGAAGAACGAGTCAATAGTGCTTATATTAAAGAAATTGAAATCAAATAAAAGCTCTTGCAATGCTTTTTCTGCCGTTTTTTTTAGTTCCTCATGGGTACAGTCAAATTCACCGATGAGCCTTTCGGTGTATGGACTTTTATTGCAATCTTTTATCGACTCAACCTCGGCAAGGACTGCAAGTTCCTGCACAATGCGACGTTTCATCTCGGCGGTTGCCTTATTGGTAAACGTAATCGCAAGAATTGACCGATGACAATCTCTACCGGTTTTATTCAACCGATACACGCCATTCTCATCCTTCTCGCCTAAAAGCAGCTTTATATACTCATAGGTCAATGTGAATGTTTTACCAGAGCCAGCCGATGCTTTATAAACCGTCAGCATATTGTATCTTTTATATTATTCGTGCTTTATATCCTGCCTTAACAAGGAAATCAAGAACATCTTTGCGACGATCCCCTTGTATCAAAATCTCTCCACCTCTTGAAGAGCCTCCGGTCCCAAGACGCGTTTTCATTTTACTCGCTATTTCCGATACTGCGGCATCTTCAAGCACAAATCCGGTTACAATCGTTGCCATCTTACCGGCACGACCTTTTTTCTCCAAAATTATATCCAACCGGGGTTGTTTTGGTTCACACGCGGTCTCTTCTTCGACAATCTCGTCACCTTCAGGCAAATCTGGATTGGAATTTAAAAATGCTTGCAAACTTGATTGCCAGTCTCCTTTATTCATGGTTTTGATGTAATTAATAATAGCGTTACAGCCCTCAATGAGGGCTGTAACAAAGATATAACTAATCAGCGATGTATCCAAATGAGCGGAGCTTATTTTCTCGATTTCGCCAATTAGGTTCTACTTTTACAAACATCTCAAGAAAAACTCGTTTACCGAAGAATGTCTCTATATCCTTGCGAGCATCAACGCCTATGCGTTTCAACATTGTTCCCCCGCGACCTATGATTATGCCTTTCTGACTATCTCGCTCCACATATATGACCGCCATTATGTGTATTGAATTATCGGTCTCATCAAATTTCTCAACTATGACTTCTGTTGAGTATGGCACCTCCTTGTCATAATTCAAAAGTATCTTTTCTCTAATAATCTCAGTAACAAAAAATCTTGCAGGTTTATCAGTCAACGCATCTTTCCCAAAATATGGCGGAGAGTCAGGAAGCAATTCCACAATGCGCGACATCAGATTATTTACATTGAAATGTTCTTTTGCCGATGTAGGATAAATCTCGGCATTGGGCAACAGTTCTTTCCATCGCATAACGATTTGTTCAAGGTCAGATTGTCCTTTCAACAAATCAATCTTATTTATCACCAACAAGATGGGAACTTTCTCTTTTGCCACCTTTTTTAAGAATGTTTCATTCTTTGTTGGGTCTTCTATAACATCGGTTACATAAAGCAATATATCAGCGTCAACAAGAGCTCCTTCAGAATATCCCAACATACTCTCTTGTAGTTTGTATTTTGGAGACAACACCCCAGGAGTATCAGAGAACACGATTTGATATTCCGGAGCATTTACTATCCCCATTATACGATGACGTGTTGTTTGTGCTTTAGCTGTTATGATACTCACTCTCTCACCCACTAAATCATTCATGAGTGTTGATTTTCCTACATTGGGATTTCCAACAATATTCACAAACCCTGCTTTATGATTTTCTATCATGCCTATAGTTATTATAAAACAAAATAGCACCCGCAATAAACAGATGCTACTTATTGTTATACATTGTTATATCAATTTTGAACGTTTAAAGATCCCAAATTACATACATTGCACCCCATGTAAATCCTGCGCCAAACGCTGTCAATATCATGCGATCGCCTTTTTTAATTTTATCCTTGTACTCATCAATACATAATGGTATTGATGCGGCACTGGTATTTCCATAATGCTCTATATTAACAAGGACTTTAGAGGGATCTATTCCAGAACGGCCTGCAACAGCTTCGATAATGCGAAGATTTGCTTGATGAGGTATAAACCAATCTACATCGTCCATTGTCAATTCGTTGCGTTTAGCAACATCAAGCGAGGATTCAAGCATGTTTGTTACCGCATGTTTATACACATTGCGACCATCTTGGAAAATATAATGCTCTGCTGCATCAACGCTTTCATGTGATGCGGGTTTTACTGAACCACCTGCTTTCATTAACAAGTGATTAAGACCTTGTCCATCAACATGAAATACACCATCTATAATACCCACATTTTCTGTAGTTGGTTCCAAAAGCATTGCTGCCGCTGCATCGCCAAACAATGGACAAGTTGTGCGATCATTGTAATTTACCATTGACGACATTTTTTCAGCCGCAACTACAATAACTTTCTTATACATTCCTGAACGAATGTATGATGTGCCATCCTGCAATGCAACAAGGAATCCCGCACATGCTGCTTGAATATCATAAGAATAAGCCGATTTCAAGCCACAACCATGTGTTATTATTGAACCGGTAGATGGAAAACGATAGTCAGGATTTGATGTCGCACAAATAAGCAAATCAACTTCTTCCGGATTGGTTCCGGTTGATTCAAGCAATTTTTTTACAGCTTGTACACCAAGATAAGATGAACCCACACCTTCTTCCTTTAAGATGCGACGCTCTTTTATCCCTACTCGCGAAGTTATCCACTCATCATTTGTATCAACCATCTTTGACAACATCTCATTGTCAAGAATGTCTGATGGGACGTAGGACGCTATTCCTGCTATTCTTGCGTTAAGCATATTTTTCTCGATTTTATACAATGAAAAATATCTCCTAAAGTTTTTTCAGGAGATTATTTTATGTGCTATTAAGCCTTTATTAAACAGCTGCGTTCTTTTCGATAGCTACTTTACCACGGTAGTAACCACATTCGCCACAAACTGTGTGATAAACGTGCCATGCACCACAATTAGGGCAAATTGCCAATGTAGGAGTAGCAGCTTTATCATGAGTTCTACGTTTAGCTGTTCTGGTCTTTGATTGTTTTCGTTTAGGATGTGCCATTTTACTTTAATATTATTTATTTTAGTTATTATCTTTAAATTTTTTCAATTCACTCCATCGTGGATCTATTTCTTCATTTTCAACGCTATCAGCGCCTTCTATTTCATCAATCAAATCATCGTCAATCTCTGCCTCATCATTTGCAGCTATTGCGCGATGTTTTTTAAGCATGGCACTCATCGCTTTGTTGCATTGTCCTTGTGGATGCACATGCTTAATTGGGATTGCGAGTGATACTGTGTCATAAATCATGTAAGCGACATTCAAATAGTTATCGCTTTCCGGGATTATGAGCAATTCGTCTGAATCATCACTATAATCTTCTCCATATTCTACGGCTATATGATAGTCGCTTTCTATGGGGAATTGTAAGTCATCAAGACATCTATCACACAATAAAACGATCTCACCTGAAATGACAAATGTCATGTCATAGACATCGTTTTTGTGGTTTATTGACAGCTTCACGTTTAAATCAGCATCATGAATATCGGAGCTTTCCATATTCTTGAAAAACTGCTTGTCCAAGTGATATTCAAATTCATGGATACCCAAGGTCATGCTCTTCAACGGTAGCTTAAATTCTGTAAACTTTCCCACGATATGTCAGTTGAAAAACTCCGCAAAGTTAGGCATAATCTTCAAGATTATCAACTTTTAGGCAAATTATTTCATTTTATCTTCGATATTATATGTTTTAAAACATATTTCAGCTTATTTTTTCGCAGTAATTTTAACCATCCATTTCGCGATATCATCTAAGACCTTAGGCGAAAATGTTTGACTTATAGCTCCATAATTTAGACTTTGCCCCAAAGACGAAGCCTCTTGAAACATGTGGTTAACTCCGGAATAGGTTTTTATCTCGGCATCAGGATAAACTGTTTTCAACGCATCTAAATTTTGCCTCGCATTTACCTGCACATCCCATTCGCCATTTAATGCCAATACAGGGCATTTCATTTGTTTAATATATTCTATCGGATTAAAACGAACAAATGCACTGTACAA
>JAFXGB010000107.1 GCA_017520235.1 Muribaculaceae bacterium
GTGCCAATAAAATTGAAGCAATTATAAATAATTATTCTTATTATTCAGAATTGGCTCAAACAGAAGCATATAATCGGGCAATAGAAGATTTTGACATAGCGAGAACCGCTGAAAAATATTGTAACGAGTACGCTAAAATAATTAATGGGTAAATTGCCACGCATATTAATCATTGGACCAGCTCCTCAAAACATTGGGGGGATATGTATTCATATACGCAGATTAATGGCGTTACTTAAGGGTGATTATGAATTTGATATTGTGGATGAGGGACATAAGCGTTGGAACGGAGTATTTAACCTTCGTTCGCTAAATTTGTTTAAGTACTTTGGAAAAATATTCAGAGCCAACATCATCCACATTCAAAGTGGCCATTTCGTATTGCGATTATTCCATGTAATAATATGCAAATTTATTTTTCTCAAAAATACAGTTGTTACGGTGCATCGGGATCCTAATATTGAAGGAAGAACATCAATTACACGTTGGTTTTTAAAACGATGTAATAGTGTGATTGTAGTCAATGATAAAGGATATGATGCATTAGTGGTAAAAAATTGTAAATGTAGTTATCTCTTATTGCCAGCTTATCTCCCACCTGATATTAATGCAGAACATCAATTACCAGATGAAATAATCCAAAAGATAGCTGAGATAAGACAAGATTCAAATAGTTTTTTGATGGTATCTAACGCATGGAAATTAGTGCGTCATAACAATGAGGATCTTTATGGATTAGATCAATGCATAGAAGCATTAGTTGAATTAAAAAATTCTGAGAATCATTATTATCTGATTTTTGTGATTGCTGACAATACTGATGCCACTCCTTACGTTAATCAATATAAAAAGATTATTGAAGAAAATGATATCGCCGAGCGCGTGATGATATGGGAAAAGCCTCTGTCATTTGTTAGACTTGCACAAGCGTCAGATATAGTGCTAAGAACAACTAATACCGATGGAGATGCAATTTCAATTAGAGAGGCATTGGATTTAAACAAAATTGTTATTGCATCTGATGTCGTAAAACGTCCTCAAGGAGTGAAATTGTTTAAAACGCGAGATGTCAATAGTTTAGTAACAACAATAGAAAACTCGATTGGAGATAGGGGTTCTTCTCAAGCAGAGAAAATTGATTATCGCCAAAAGTATATTTCGATTTATAGTAAAAACAATAAATAATGGAACAGTTAACCCAAAAACTCGGATCAGGCGAAATGGTAATACAAGAATTACCCCTACCTCAATTATCGTTAGGAATGGTTTTGGTAAAAAATCACTTTTCGTTAATTAGTGCTGGAACCGAAGGCTCAACAGTAAAGGCAGCTCGCAAAAGTTTGATTGGGAAAGCTAAAGAACGCCCTCAACAAGTAAAGCAAGTGCTTGATACGCTAAAAAAACAAGGCGTTGTGCAAACTTATCGTGCCGTGATGAAAAAGCTTGATGCATATTCTCCGTTAGGTTATAGTTGTGCAGGTGAAGTTATTGCTGTTGCCGATGATGTTACGGAGTTTAAAGTTGGAGATAAAGTCGCATGTGCTGGTGCTGGTTATGCTAATCACGCTGAGGTAGTGAGTGTCCCGGTGAATTTATGTATAAAACTGCGAGATGATGCCGATTTATCAGAGGCGTGTTATAATACTCTTGGCGCAATTGCTTTGCAGGGTGTGCGTCAAGCAGATATGAGATTAGGTGAAACGTGTGCGGTTATCGGTCTTGGCCTTATCGGACAATTGGCTTGCCTTGAATTAAAAGCATCAGGTGTAAACGTTATTGGAATCGATGTGTCTGAAGGAGCAATAAAAATGGCTAGTGAGCATTGTGCAGATCTTGCTATTGCTCGAAATACCCCAGGCATTGAAGAACAAATCAAAGATTATACCAATGGTATTGGGGTTGATTGTGTTATTATCGCGGCTGCAACATCAAGCCTTGATCCAATAAACTTTGCCGGTGCAATATGTCGTAAAAAAGGAAAAGTAATAGTACTTGGTGCGGTCCCAACAGGTTTTGATCGTGAGCCATATTATTATAAAAAAGAACTTGAATTGAAAATGTCATGCTCTTATGGACCAGGGCGCTATGATTTAAATTATGAGGAAAAGGGGATTGACTATCCTGCTGCCTATGTGCGTTGGACCGAAAAACGCAATATGGAAGCATTCCAAAATTTGATATATAACAAACGCATTGATTTAGGATATTTGACAACACATAGATTTAAATTTGAAGAGGCCCCTCACGCTTACGATATTGTTGTAAATCGGACTGAACCATTCTTGGGAATTGTTCTAGAATATGATTATAGCAAAGAGCATAAAGCAGGTCCTATCAATATAAATAATGCTACCATTGTAAAAGATGTAAATATCGCGTTTATTGGAGCCGGTAGCTATGCTCAAGGACATTTGTTGCCAAATCTTCCTCCAGAAGAAGTGGGGCGCATTTCAGTGATGACTAATTCTGGAACGTCTTCTAAACGTGTAGCTGAAAAGTATAAATTTGCTCAATGTACTTCTGATGAAAAAGATATACTAGACAATGATAAAATAAATACATTGTTTATTGCTACTCGTCATGATACGCATGCACATTTTGTAATGGAGGGCTTGCGCGCAGGGAAAAATGTATATGTAGAAAAACCACTTTGCTTGAATGTAGATGAACTTATAGAAATTGAACAATTGTGCAAGGAAAAGAATTGTGGTGTAATGATTGGCTTCAATCGTCGATTCTCTCCATTCGCTCAGAAAATCAAAGCAAGGGTTGGTAGTGGCAAAATGTCAATGATTTATCGAGTTAATGCGGGATTTATCCCGGCTGATTCTTGGATTCAAGATTTGACAGTGGGAGGAGGACGCATCATTGGCGAGGCTTGTCACTTCATTGATTTAATGGCATATATGTGTGGTAGCATCCCTTGTAAAGTGTCAGCGTCAGTTCTGAGTGATTCTCAAGGATTGAACGATACGGTAAACATGCTTATAGAGTTTGAAAATGGCTCAACTGGAGTGGTCGCATATTATGCTAATGGTTCTAAGAGTTTGCCAAAAGAATACTTTGAAGTTTATCATGCTGGAACAACAGGTATTATTTATGATTTTAAGAAGTGTGAAATATATGGTCGAAAAGTAGAGAAATTCTCTAAGACATCACAAGATAAGGGGCAAAAAGAGATGATGACGCAATTCTTTGCATCAATAAAAGAGGGTAAATTGCCTATTGCACTAAATGAAATTTTCAGTGTAACAAAAGCGACATTTGCAGCATTAAAATCTATGCAAGAAGATGGAGCCCCTGTTAGATTTTAATATTAGTAACAATGATTGCAAAACTATTATATAAAACGAGGCATTTATTTGTTGGTGGAGGAAACAAAATAGTGTCATATTGTTTCAAGTCATTGTTTGCAAAGTGTGGCAAAAATGTTCATTATTCCCCACTAAACTCCCAATTTTCATATTCAACAATAACTATTGGTAATGATGTCTATATTGGTCCAAATGCACGATTTTCAGCTGTAAAAGGATTGAAAATTGGCAATAACATTACATTTGGTCCGGGAGTAACAATAATGGGAGGCAATCATAATTTTAAAGAGGTTGGAATATATATTTTTAACAATCATACTAAACACCCTAATGATGATTTGCCTGTTATAATAGATGATGATACCTGGATTGGCTGTAATGCGATTATCCTTAAGGGCGTTCATATTAGTCAGGGTGCAATTGTTGGTGCGGGAGCAGTTGTGACAAAAGATGTTCCGGCATATGCGATTGTTGCAGGTAACCCAGCAAAGGTTGTTAAATATCGTTTTACTGAAGAACAAATTATCGAACACGAAAAACAATTAGGAATAACCCGAAATGGCTGATAATCTGAACTCCCTTATTAAGTTACGCGATTATTGCGAGAAGGAGCAATATAAAGGATGGGACCCTTTTGATGGTCTCAATTCTAAGGTGTTTAATGCTATCCCATTTCTGAATAAATCGGCAGCTTGTCGCTTGGTGATGATTCAGACGTTTAAAAAGTTGCCATTAAATTTTAGGCGATTAGCAATGGTCCCTAAACAACATAATGCAAAGGGTATAGGTTTGTTTTTGCAGGGATATTGTAATTTGTATCGTGTTGTGGAGCGTCGTCCAGAACTATCGGTCCAATTGGGAACGTTAGATGAATTGAGATGTAAAATAAATGAAATTGCAGAATTGCTCATTTCGTTACAGTCGGTAGGGTATAGTGGCGCATGTTGGGGCTACAATTTCCCATGGCAGCGAAGATTGGAGTTTTTGTTTTTAGGTGGGACGCCAACAGTTGTTGCAACAAATTTTTGTGCGACTGCGTTGATGGACGCATTTGAAATAACAAAAGAAGAGAAATATAAAGAAATTGCTCTGACTTCAGCTCAATTTGTCCTAAATGATTTGCGCCGTACTGAATATAAACGAGGCTTCCTGTTTTCGTATAGTAAAACGAAGGGAAATGATACTGTGTTTAATGCGTCATTGTTGGGTAGTAGGATATTGAGCTATTGTTACAAATACACCGGTCGAGAAGAATATAAAGGGATGGCTCGTCAATCGGTAATTGCATGTTGTGATGCACAAGCCAATGATGGCTCCTGGGTGTATAGCCTTTCTAAAGACCAACAGTGGATTGATAGTTTCCACACAGGATATAATCTTGATGGTTTGATCGCTTATGAAGAATTAACAGGAGATACTTCATTTCATGAGTATATTGAAAAAGGATTTAATTTTTATATTGAGAATTTTTTCATGCTTGATGGCTCTCCCAAATACTATCATGATAAGCAATATCCTATAGATATCCATTGTCCCGGACAATTGTTTGTTACATTATCTCGCTTGCGAAAATTTGACGAATATAGAGAACTTGCGAATAAAGTGTTAGGATGGGTAATAGATAATATGCAAGATAAAAAAGGATATTTTTATTATCAATTGAAGCCTGGATGGAGCTCAAAAATATCATATATGCGTTGGAGTAATGCTTTTATGTTCTGTTCGTTAAGTTATTATTTGTTGCAAGATTAATGTTGACGAGTATTGGTGCGGTGTATAAAATTATATATCTTTGTAACTTAATTCGAATTAAATAAAATAATATATGAAAGCATGTTTTATGGGGCTTGGCTATATAGGCTTACCCACTGCTATAATAGCTGCTAAAAACGGCATCGAAGTAAACGGTGTTGATGTTAATCCTATAGTTGTGGAGAAAACCAATGCCGGAGAATTACATATAATCGAGCCGGGACTTGGCGAGTTGTTGAAAGAGGTCGTTTCAACTGGTGCGCTTGTTGCGACAACAACGCCTGAGGAATGCGATGCCTATTTTATGGTTGTGCCCACTCCGTTTAAAGGCAATCACCAACCCGATACCTCTTTTGTTGAGGCTGCAACTCGTACGGTATTACCACTATTGAAAGAAGGAGATCTTTATGTTATAGAATCAACATCGCCTATAGGAACAACAGAAGCGATGGCAGATATAATTTATTCTGAACGGCCTGAGCTAAAAGGGAAAATATATATTGCATATTGTCCTGAACGCGTGTTGCCGGGAAATGTGATATACGAATTGGTACAAAATGATCGCGTTATTGGTGGTATCGATGAGGCTTCTACTGAAAAAGCAATTGCTTTCTATGCTCAATTTGTAAAAGGACAACTCCACCGCACTAATGCACGTACTGCCGAGATGTGCAAACTGACAGAAAATTCATCACGAGATGTTCAAATAGCATTTGCCAATGAATTGTCGTTGATTTGTGATCGCGCCGGCATAAATGTGTGGGAGCTTATTGCGCTAGCTAATAAACATCCTCGTGTAAATATTTTGCAACCAGGTTGTGGCGTAGGCGGCCATTGTATAGCTGTTGACCCATATTTTATCACATCGGCGTACCCAGAGGAATCACAAATAATCGCTACAGCACGCGAAATTAATAACTATAAAGCTGATTGGTGTGCTGAAAAAGTTGAAAATGCGATGCTTAAATTTGAGTTGGAAAACCATCGCAAACCGGTAGTGGCAATGATGGGAATTGCATTTAAACCCGATATTGATGACCTGCGCGAGTCTCCTGCAAAATATATTGCAACAAAAGTGATGCAAAAATGCAATAATGCAAGTATTCTTGTCGTTGAACCTAATGTAAGCGAACACAATGTGTTTAACCTTACTGACTATAACGAAGCCTATGAGATTGCTGATATTGTTGTATTTTTGACAGCTCATACTCCGTTTAAGTCACTGGAAAAACGTGAAGATAAAGTAATTCTTGACTTTTGCGGGATTTTTAGATAAGATACCAATGATAAAAGAAAAAGTAACAATAAGAGGAGTTGAGTTGTATCCGTTTTCATCTATTGATGAAATAATAAAATTTGCTGATGAGAATAAAGGAATATTAGTGGCAGTAAATGCGGAAAAGATACTCAATGCAAATGATGTTACTAAGCCCATAATAAATAACAATATAGGCTATTGCGATGGCTCTGGTGCGGTGCTCGCAGCAAAGAAAAAAGGGGCAAAAGATGCTTGTAAAATTGCGGGATGTGAATTGTGGTTGCACATTGTCAATTGTTTCCATGGTCGAAAAAGTTTTTATCTGGTAGGTGCTAAACCTCAGATTATAGAAGAGGTTGTTGTAAAGTTGAAAACTGAATATCCCGACATTAACATCATTGGTCATCGTGATGGTTATATTAAAACCGATGAGGAACGTCAAGCACTTATTGATGATATAGCAGCCAAGAAACCTGATGTAGTGTTTGTTGCTATGGGGTCGCCTAAGCAGGAAATTCTCATGTCTGATATGTTGAAACGTCATAGAGCCATATATCAAGGTCTTGGTGGTAGTTTTGATGTTTATTCAGGTCATCAAAAACGTGCTCCGAAATGGTGGATTGACCACAACATGGAATTTGTTTATCGTTTAATTAAACAGCCCAAGCGCATCACTCGCAATATATATTTCCTCAAGTATGCCTATTGGTTAGTAACTAACAAACTCTAAATTTACAGAATGAAGAAGATTATGCTCGTGTTCGGGACGCGTCCCGAAGCCATAAAGATGGCTCCATTGGTAAAAGAGTTACAGAAATATCCTGAAAAATATCAGACAATTGTGTGTGTAACAGGACAGCATCGTCAGATGTTGGATCAAGTTTTGTCTCTCTTTGAAATTGCCCCAGATTATGACTTGAACATAATGAAGCAAGGTCAAGATTTGTATGATGTTACCGCACGCATATTGACCGGAATGCGTGATATTCTCAATGAGTGTACTCCTGATTTATTACTTGTGCATGGTGATACTGCTACATCAACGGCAGCTGCACTTAGTGCATTTTATAAGCAGATTCCTGTGGGACACGTTGAGGCGGGTTTGCGCACACATGATATTTATAGCCCATGGCCTGAAGAGATGAATCGCCAATTGACAGGTCGCATTGCTACATTACATTTTTCTCCGACAGAAACAAGTCGAGGAAATTTGTTGCGTGAGGCTGTTGTTGATAAAAATATTAGTGTTACAGGCAACACAGTTATTGATGCATTGCATTTAGTTGTAAATAAGATAAAGAGTGATGCATCGCTTGAAAATTCTCTAATAGAGTATATCAATACTTTAGGGTATGATGTAAATCGATTGAATAGTGATCGTCGATTAGTGTTGGTAACCGGACATCGCCGTGAGAACTTTGGCGATGGTTTTATGAATATATGCAATGCCCTCAAGGATCTTTCGGAGCGTTATCCTAATGTTGATTTCTTGTATCCGATGCACCTTAACCCAAATGTACGTCGTCCTATAAATGAGGTCTTTGGGAATATTAGTCATGGTAATGTATTCTTTATTGAACCTGTTGAATATCTCTATTTTGTGTATTTGATGACACGCAGTTATATTATCTTGACCGATAGTGGTGGTATTCAAGAAGAAGCACCATCCCTTGGCAAGCCTGTGCTTGTAATGCGGGAGGTAACTGAGCGCCCTGAAGCACTTGAGGCAGGAACAATACGACTTGTGGGGACAAATCGTCAATTGATTGTAGATGAAGCTTCTAAATTTCTTGATGACGCAAATTATTATTCAGAAAATCAGAAAATCGCAAATCCATATGGAGATGGTACTGCATGCAAGAAAATAATTGGATCTATTGACGAATTTTTCAAAGACTAAGATACTTTAAAGATAATAACAAAGGGACTCATTCGAGTCCCTTTGTTGCTCTATTTTCTTTTTAGCGTTTGTCTTCGATGCCGAATTTGAGCCATTGAGGTTGTTCGTAGTTTGTTTTAATCACTTTCTTGATGTCTCTCATTGCTGACGTGAGGTTTTCGAGGGATTGGTGTGCCGATGAAGATTTTTCTGCTACTATTTTACGCAGGTTATCAACTTCGGTGCTTTTCTCAGCTGTTTCATTAGCTATTGTGATTAATTGATCGAGTTGTTCGATGGTAATTCCATATTTTTTGGCGTCGTCTATATTGCTTTTGACACCATTGGCTAAAGCTATTGCTTTGCGCACATTTTCATCATAAGTTTTTGACATAATTGATAATGTTTTAAGTGAATTTCATTATAAATTTAGTCAAAAAATAATTATACGACAAGCCGCATTGTAGTATGTAATACACTATGAAGATGTAATTAAGTCGCTGATTTATAGTGCTTTGAAAAATAGTTAATTTTTCAAAATCCTTGTTTCCATTTGGGAATGGTGAATCGGAATTCAAGGCCTCCTTCAGCTCTGTTTCTAACTGTGATGTCTCCTCCGAATGATTTAATTGTGTTTTTGACGATAGGCAGTCCGAGTCCTGTTCCTCCTGTTCTACGAGAACGTCCCACATCGATTCGGAAGAAACGGTCAAATAGATGTGCTAAATGCTTTTCGTCAACACCAACGCCATTATCATAGAATGAGAAATTGTAATAATCGGCATTTTCTCCTTCAAAAATAAGCCCCATTTCAGTCCCATGTGAATAAGTTGCCGCATTGCTGATGAGGTTTAAAAGTGCTTCATTGAGCAATCCTTGATTAGCTTTTACGATACATGTTAAAGGAATGTTGTGATTGAAAGACATTTTGTCGGTAATAGACATCGCTTTTATATCGTTGGAAATAGAATAAACGATATCATGAAAATTCACTTCATCTGTTGGAATTATTGTGGCTTCATCGAGTCTCGTGATTGTCGAAATATCATTCAGTAAGGCACAAAGACGGGCAACGTGTTGCTGTGTTTGCTTGATGAAATACCGTTGAGTGTCAGCATCCATGTTTGGATCTTCAAGGATGGTGTCAATGTATCCCTTTATTATCCCAATAGGAGTTTTTAGCTCATGGTTTATATTGTTGGTGAGTTGCCGTTTAATGCGACTTTTTTCTTCTGTAGCGTGTTTTGCAATATGATGCTCTTGTTCACTTTTTTCAACAGCGATGCCTTTATCGGCGTAGATGCGTACGACTTGCTTGAATATATCGCCTATTTCATCGGAAGGGAATTGTTCAGCCGTAATAGTTGGGGTTTCGTTGTTGGCAATTTGGTCGGTAAATTTTTGTAATATAGTGACGCTTTTGCTTAAACGCCACGATGCGTAAAATATTAGGGCAATTGAGAATAGAAATAACCCTAATATGATGAACAACATGTTTGATGTTAGCTCATTGTCCTTGTAAAGGAAGAACAAAAGAGTGCCTATTATGAAGCATAATAGAAGAGTGAGAGGGAAAAACAATTTCCATTTATATTTAATACGCTTCTTTAAACCCATATCCGTATCCTAATCGAGTTATAATATATTGTCCATACTCGCCAAGTTTCTTTCTCAAACGTGTAATATTAGTATCTATTGCGCGAGCTGTTACCATTATATCGCCTGACCACACTTGCTTTATTATCTCGTCTCGTGAGTATATGCGATTGCGGTGAGTGAGGAAGAACAATAATAAGTCGTATTCGGTTTTTGTTAAATTGATAGGTTCGCCATTGATGATGCATCTTTTTTCGTTACGACTAATTCGTAAGTCGCGGAAGGTGATATCTGGCTCATAGTTACTGCGAGATACATTGTAGGTCCATTGGTGAGTGATGTGAGAACGACGCAACACAGCACGCACTCGTGCAAGCACTTCGCCTATTATAAATGGCTTTGTGATATAATCATCGGCACCAATGTTCAGCCCCATTACTTTGTCATCTTCGTCATCAAGTGCTGAGCAGAATATTACCGGAGTGTTTTCGGTGGCAGCAGAGCTTTTTAGTCTCTTGACAAAGTCAAAACCGCTCAAACGTTCCATCATAATGTCAACGATAAACATCGAATAGTTAGATAAGTCAAGAGATAACGCTTCTTCGGCGCTATAAGCACAATCGGCATCATAACCTTCTTTCAGTAGGTTATATCGTAGTATTTCGCATATTGACTCTTCGTCGTCAATAATAAGTATTTTAATTCTCATGGTTATTAAGTTTGTGACGATAAAGTTACAAAAAAGCTACAATGTTGCGCGTTAAATAGAGTTAATATTGAAACAATCCTGTGCATGAATTGTTCTAAGTGTATAATTACTATATTTGCACTGTGTTTTCATGGTATTAGATTTAAGGTTAAGGGATTACCGGTTGTCGTGAGACAGCCGGTTTTTCTGTTTATATCTTAATTAAGATTTGCAAACCTCACTCTTGTTAATGCATGTCTTGTGTTACAATATTGGGAGAAAGTGTTACAACGTGATTGCTACAAATAAAAAAATAAATATATCATAAACTTTTCTTATCTTGTAACGTTATTTAAATAAAGGACAGTGCAAATTCGGTGTACTAATCCTTATTATATCAATTAGCCAAAAAATAATTAAAACTATTTTATTATGAAGACTTCTTTTTTATTTCTTGCACAAGGTTTTGAAGAGATAGAAGCCTTGACTGTTGTTGATGTGATGCGCCGTGCCGGGATGGATATTAAGACTGTTTCTATAACTGATGAATATAAGGTTACAGGGGCACATGGAATATCAGTTGCAGCCGATAAATTGATTGCTGATGTCGATCTTTCTGATGCTGAATGGCTCATAACACCCGGAGGAATGCCAGGCTCAACTAATTTGGCTAATTGCGACAAATTGTGTGCGGCGTTGAGCAAACATCATGCAAAACAGGGTAAAATAGCTGCAATATGTGCTGCCCCTGCAGTTGTGCTTGCTCCACTTGGTATTCTTGACGGTAAAGATGCTACATGTTATCCGGGATTTGAGGATAATTGCCACAAAGCTATCATGCGTGACACTCCGGTTGTGGCTCTGAATAATCTCATTACAGCCAATGGCCCTGCAGCAGCATTAAGATTTGCTCTTGCTATTGTTGCAAATTCTATGGGCGAGGGAATTGCCAATGAGGTGGGTAGCGGAATGTTATTCTACCCCAAAGAAGTTAACTTCTATTTCTAAAATTGAGATTGAAACGATACCGAAAAGGTTGCGACATCATCGCAACCTTTTCTTTTTTCAGAGAAAAACATTATTTTTGTGTCATGGGAAAAATATTGCGACATATAGTGCCTGTGGTGTTAATTGCGATGGCGATTGTATCGTGTAGTCGCGACCGCTCGACAATTGAGACACTCACCCGTGTCGAATCAATCATGCAAGAGTATCCCGACTCGGCTCTGTCGCTGTTGCAGGCGATCGACACCAAAACGATCTCCACCGACCGCTGTCGCGCACTTCACGCCTTGCTCCTCTCGCAAGCCTATGACAAAAACTACATCGACCTCACTAACGACTCAATTATCACCATCGCCGTTAACTATTATAATGAACATGGTACAGCCAAAGAAAAGTTTCTTTCATTATATTATTTAGGGCGAGTGCATTATAATACCAAAAACTATGCTAAAGCAATCTTGGCTTTCACCAAAGCAGAACAACTTATAAGTGAATTTGATGATGACTTTATAAAGGGCTTATTATATACTCAATTAGGGTTTATCTATGAACAATATTACGATTCACAAAAAGCACTAAATGCTTATCAACAGTCATATTTTTATTACGACAAAGCCAATAAACCAATACATCGTAATTATGCAAAATATGCAGAAGCAACCATCTATATGGAAAAGCACCATCTATATGAAAAGACAATAAAAATATATCACGATGCATTAAAAGGGGCAATTGAAAGAAAAGA
This sequence comes from Muribaculaceae bacterium, assembly GCA_017520235.1. Taxonomy (GTDB): domain Bacteria; phylum Bacteroidota; class Bacteroidia; order Bacteroidales; family Muribaculaceae; genus RGIG4079. Next base: position 12,238 of record JAFXGB010000107.1, read on the forward strand.
TTCTACCCTGATTTCTACTTGTTTAGGTGATTTAATATTGCTCCATATCGAAAACGGACAGTTTGAACAAGCTAATATATTATCTGATTCGCTATTAAATAATTTTTCAATAGGGATACACAACTCTAATCTATTTAGTGCACTATCCTTTCTATGTGCTTATAACGGAAACTATAAGCACTCTAATCAATACATGAAAATTGCAAATATTAAAACAGAGAGCAATGGAGACTCTGTAATGGCATTATATTATGCGGCAAAAATAGCGGCATTAAAAAAAGATTACAACGTAGCATATGAAAATCTATATAACGCAAAAATAATAGAAAACAGAGCCATTCGCAAGCGGCTAGACCATCCGATACTAACAATTCAGAAAGAATACTTGGAAAAAGAATTAGAACTTAATAAACTGAAGCAACAACACCAGCTACATACAAGCATTTTAATGGGTATAATAATTATTATAGTTTTTGTAGTGTTGGCATATAGGAGGAATAAGAAGTACAAGCAAAAATTAGCAAGAAATGTTGTTATCGCTCAAAATTTGCGAGAAATCATGCAGATCAAGGCTTCAGAAACTCAGCACATCATCAATAATCTATTGGCATCACGCTTTGATGTTATTGATGACTTGTGTAAAACCATATATGAAAGCAGAGGTACAGGATTAGATAAAAAGAAAATATCGGTTGAGATAGAAAAACTGATAAAGCAGTTCTCATCTGACTCGCAAAAAATTGCAGAATTGGAAACATTTGCCAATGAACATTATTCTAATATCATTACATCATTTAAGTCCGATTTGCCTAATCTCAAAGAGGCTGATTATTTACTATTTTTATATACAACATTAGGATTTTCGATTACCGCAATAGCATTATTTTTAAATGAGGAGAAAGTTGATGCAGTATATAATAGGAAGGCACGATTAAAAAACAAGATTCGCAATCTTGGGACATCAAAATATGAACTATACGCAAAATACTTGCAGTAAGTCACTATAACCCAAAGAGTTACACTACAGATAAATAGCATAACCCATAATTCACTGTCTATCAGCGATTTAAAAGACACAAAATAAGAAAAACAAATTTTTAATTTCATCATTGGCGTAACCGCCTAAAATACAACAAATTACAAAAGTAGAAAAACAAACGAAAAATAGTCTAAAATTAGGATAACATCATCTCTTGGCTGTAATTTTGTAATATTATTAACTCAAAAATAAGTTCTATGAACGCAAAAAGAATTCTTTATTTAGGTATGCTTTGTTTAATGGCAATTATGACAAGTTGCTCAAATGATGACGAAGGAGTTATGTTAGATTCACTACCGCCTGTATTTGCTGAAATAATGCTGATTGATGATGACGGCAATAATCTTCTGACTGAAAGCACTATATATGAAGCACGAAATAAGATTACAGTTATACATGGTGAGTCACGCTACATTATTGATGTTCAACAAGGAGTTAATCTAACGCCTACTGTTTGGAGCAACCAAAACGCAGAAGGGGAATATTCGTTTAATTGGATTATTTGCATGGAAGACGTTGATGATAAGAAATATGTTATAGACTATGGCAATGGTGTTCAAGATGTCTTAGAGTTTACTGTGAAGTACTATAATGGGATATCATGCACTGTAAAGATAAATGGAGAAGAACAGCGAGATGTTGATTTTCTTTGGGATACAGTCACATTGAAGTTAAATCCTAATAGATAATAATCAGTTTGATAGTTAAATGCAAAATCTGACTCCGAATAATTAACTTTAAATGAATAGATATATGAACGCAAAAAGAATTCTTTATTTAGGCATGCTTTGTTTAATGGCAATTATGACAAGTTGCTCAAATGATGACGAAGAATTTCTTGATAATTCAAAACCTCCTGTTTTTGCTGAAATTATAACCGGAAAAACGAAATGTACAATTTTCTAAAACGAAATGTACCAAAAAAATATTTTTTAGGGAATAAATATATATACAGCGAAAGCGACCTCAATTCCGTGGCCGCTTTCGCTTTTTGTAGGGGTGTCTTAGCCTGGTTAGGCTGCCGTGTATAACATCATGTCGGTGTAGGATGCCTGGTGGTTAACCGTGGCATTGAAGGTCAAGCAACGGCAGTTCTCAAAGGGGTTGCCGATGCTCTTGTGTTTACCCATCCATTGGCACAGTTCGACGATTGATGACTTGTTGGAGGTGAAATACACAAACTCATGCCCGGCAAGAATGGTGAGCACATCCAGATAGTCTGATAGTCGCCAGTATATGTTATAGGTCCCACACTCTGTGCTGAGATATGGCGGATCCACAAGGAACACCACCCCGGGGGTGTCTTTGTATCGCTCGAACAATTCGCGGTAGTCGCATGACTCTACAATCAACCCTTCAAGATAGTCATCAGCCAAAGGGTAGTCAGTCTGCCTGATGTTGTTGTAAAATGTCTCCTTTGCCAACTCCTCAAGCGATAGCTTATACTTCATGGAGAACATTATCGCAGCCGATATAGTGATATAATCTACATACCCGGTCGCTTTCTCCTCCCGGCGGATACACTCCACGATGCGTTTTTTCGTCGCATCATCAAGCCGTTTCCCTTTCGACATATTCGGCTCAACCTCATTGATTATGTCTCGAATACGGGCAAGCAACGCGTTTGTACGCGGTATGTTCGCCAGCCGATGGCGGTAGTTGTCAAAGTCATTATATACAACAGTAGCATTTGGCTTCCGGCTCTTGGCAATGTGCGACAATAGGCCACTGCCGCCAAACAGATCCACAAACACAGCATCCTCAGGATAAGCCTCTAACACTTTGATAAACTCACGGGCAAACATTCTCTTCTGCCCGACAAACGGCAATGGTGCCGACATCTGATTTTTTCTCATACGTTCAATTCAAATTTCACATTATCGTTGCCGGCAAGCAGCAACTTGGTTTTCTCAATATTGTTTTCATAGATATGTACATTCCCCAGATTAAGGGTTATTGATTTTAACGGCAACTCTATTTGTCGTGCCATCAAGTAGAGATGGTAGATATCTGAGGGTAAACCAAGGCTCGCATCCGAGCTTCGCTGGTATGCTGAAATCACCAATTCTCCCTCGTCGATCTGGAACTGCACCAGGCTCAGGCACGGCGCCTGGTTACTCTCTGCATTTGTCTCCCCTAAGAATAGCACATAGTTCTTGCTGTTGCGCTTCTCCCTGTTGATTTTCGCAATGAGAGGTGGCAACTTCTCAAAATAGGTGGGGTAAGAGTTAACCAGGATAGCCCCGCAATAGTCCCACCAATTAATACCCACCTCGCGATATTTCTCTACATTGCGCTCACCTTGCATGAATAGCTGCAATTCATTGCGCAACTTCTTGCGAGCAATCGTGTGCCCCTCGAAGATGTCAAGCAAATCCCCCGGGGTTAGCGTTAACCGCTCATTCAATAAATAAAGGATATTCCCTTTCTTGTTCCTCTGCATCTTGCCATTCTCAAGAACATTGGCAAGCATCAAATAGTATTTGTTCGTCATTCTAATACTGTTTAAATGGTGTTTTTTACTCTGTTATTGCAATCATGTTAATTGTTTATTGTAAATTTGTATTGCCAATCACATACGAAATACGCCAGACTGCAGTCAAAGGCATTAAGCCCTCGGCTGTGCGGTCTGGCGCATTTATTATTAGTATGTGATTGGCGTCCTACTAATAATGCCGGGGGCTTTATTTATTACCCACCCCCGAAAGGGTAAAATGTTATTGTTCTGTTTGCGAGTCGAGGCTCTCGGCTGCCAAACGTTCTTGTTCAGCTTTGATAGCATCAGCTTCTTCTTGATTGATTATCTTCCAATCATCCTCAGTTGAATTGCAAGAAAGCCATATTGGACCGTCTGATAATACTCTATTTTGTATTTCTACTTCAGTTGCTTGGGTATAAAAATAACCATCAGGCAATTTTTTCAGCCTATTTACTACTATTTTTTCTACTTGTATTTCCATATTATTTATATTTTAATTATTATGCAATCGTAAAACCTTTAGCAGTGATTTGTGCAATCTCATCATCTGTTAATAGAGCCTTTGTGTTGGCAGATAACTTGATAGTAGCAGTAGCCATACCATTGCTTGCCCTATCATAACTATAAGTAATGAGCGAATCGATTAGGGATTGTCTATTTTCTTCGCCACCTGTACCCCACACCAATGCACCACTAAAGTCATAGGTAGTAAGGGTGGATTTGCCAAGATTAAGGAATCGAGCATAGACAAGGCTAACGCAGTTATTAACGATATTAGCACAATTTGTAGCAGAAGTGAAATCAACCGATTTTACGATGCGAAGATTTCTATCGTCGCTGAATAACCCAAAAAAACTTGTTGCCTTTGGACTATTTAGCTCACCTACATAGAACAATGAACTACAGTTTGAAAATAATCCACCCCAATTGGTTGTATTAGGAGCATCTATATCCAGTGCATTAACTAAAGAAGTACAAGCATTGAATAGATTCGACAAGAGAACATTGGAGTAATTTACTTTTGGGAAAAACACAAGTGATGATGAACGGAATAGATTTGGCGTGCTTCCATTAGCATCCCATGCTTTGGATAATTCCAATGTAAAATTTATCGCATCAAGTATTCCACCAAAATCATTCGCATCATACCCTAACTTTGCAAACCACCCTTCCTCGTAGTTCATATCGGTAATCTTTTGTGCCATTGCGTAGAATGATTCACTCGGCTCGGTTGGGTATCTGCGATTAGTAAGTGCTGTAGCAATAGCTCTTCTTCCATCTGCCCATTCGCTTGACAACATTTCAAAGACTTGCTTGGTGGCATTAAGGCTTTCACTCGCTTGCACCAAAGGCTCAACAGCTTGCTCAACGGCAGTAGCACTCGCACCCACCTTGTCTGCATTTTCTTGCAAAGCATCAGCACTATTCTTGATAGTGTTTGCCCCATCAGCGATAGCAGTAGCACTCTCGCTCAATGATGTAGCACTACCACTTATTGTTGCAGAAACACCTTCAAGTGTGGTTGCACTCGTTTCAACCTTTGTCACACTATTGGCGATTGTAGATGCACCTTGATTGATGCCCTCTACTGCATCGTCAATGCTTGATACACTCGCTTGTAGGTCGGCTATATTCGCACCTATTTGTTCTGCTGATGTCTTAACAATAGTTGCACTCTCTTGCAATGTATCGGCATTGTCCTTAATGACATTTGCACCTTGATTGATAGCATCAGTAGTAGATGCAAGTGTGTCAATAGCACCACCAATCGTTTCGGCACTATTAGCAAGACTATCAGCACTGCCTTGTATCTTTATTGCCGTTTCAACAGCATTTGGCAACATTGATGCCAAAGCCATATACTCCTCTTGCGTGCCTTTATAGCCTGCCGATACGGCTTGGCGATAAGCACTATCATAGATGAATGGCAAAGCAAGTTGTATCTCAATATCGGTAGGCTCGTCGCCCGCATCCGCAACAAGTTCAATGCCTATCTCTTGGGGATTAACCACCAACTGCTCGCCATCAGGGTAGATGTCGTTAGGCAGGTAAGCATAAAACTCGGCATATAGCTTGCCTACTCGCAATCCATGATTGTTACAGATAATGCGTAATTGCCCATCATCATTCATACAATTTGTGAGCTTGCCACCTTTGGCGGATGCAACGAATTGTGTATATCCGTTGCACCCTGATGATATACGCATTTCCCAATCGTAAGAGGGAAAGCCTATATCTGTTATTGTGCCATCAGTAGCAGACACCATCAACCGAGCGACAAAATCGAAGTCGCTCTTATAGTTGATGCGTTTAATGTCTGTTGAGATTGTCGCTGTCATTAGTCCTCACGTTCTTTGATGTGCAAAACCAATTCATTGAACTCTGTTGCATAAGTAGCCAACATAGCATCAAGCGGAAAGCCTGTAAACGACACCTTGTCATTGCTGTAATTGATAGTGCCTTTGGTCTTAACTGCTATTGTGGCAATGCCATCAGCTCCTATTGTACGTTCCTCTGCACGCACTTGTGCTGTTACTGAAACAATGTTGCCATCTTGCTTTTGCACCTCAATGTCGTAAGTAGCATTGTCGGTTGTTGCTTGCTCGATTGTCTTAACGATTGTTTGATTGATTGTTGTTTCCAGTTTATTGTTGTTTTAAGGGGTTAATAATATTTATTGGTTGGGTAATGATGGACTATCAATGATAA
>JAFXGB010000108.1 GCA_017520235.1 Muribaculaceae bacterium
ATGTTGAACTATAATGGAGAAAATGTTCAATTGTATTCATTGTTACTTGAATTGAACGATGAATTATATAGAGATGTGAAAAAACGTTTGCCAAAAGGGTATCGTTCGTCATTATGGCGTAATTATATAGGACATTGGAAGATAGAGAATGATTCTTTGTTTTTGGATAGTATTGCTGTTTTTAAAGATGATAAACTGAAAGCACTTAATATTGATGATTTGGTATTAAAATATAGATTGCCTGATGGTAGAATATTTTGCTCATGGGTAAGTGATACTTTGCGAATGGGGAATGGTAAGAGTCTGATTTTTGAACTTAGTATTTATACAAATGAACTTAATGTAACTGTGAATAATGGTATTGTACATTCAACGAAAAGTATAACTAATAGAGCTATTTATTCGGAATTTAATAATAATATTGATACGTTGTCAACTTATTTCCCTTTTGAAAAATATCCTTCTATTGATAATATAATATTATATGTTAAGCCCATAGCATTTGATGTGAATGGAGACCCGATAGATTATAAAGTAAATATTGTTCGTAGCCCTAAAGAATGTAACCAAGGGATAAAAGAGGATATAGAATCAGAGATAAAACAGATATTTAAGATACATAAGCTTAAATTATTCAGAATATATGAGATTAATAATAAATATATAGGATTTGAAAGTTTGTTTCGTATAAAAAAACGCACAAATGGCATTAGAAAATAATGCCATTTGTGTAGTATATCTGAATGTAAAATAGCTTGTTTTTTATCGGAATAGCCAAGTGAAATTGATTGCTATATTGTTGGCTCTAGCCTCTGATGCTGTTTTGTTGTGGCTTAAAGTTGTATTGTCATTATATTTAAACATTTTATTTAAGCCCATTCCGTATTGAACTGTTATTTGGAATTTATTTAGAAATTCAGCACCCACCCCAAAATTCCAATTATAAGAAGCCGATTGGTCAAACTTTGCAACTTCGCCAGTTTGGTGGTCGGTTTTAATAAGAATCCATCCAATCTCTGGTCCGGTATATAAAATTGGTTTTATTTTTTTACCACCATTGATGAATTTTGGCACCCATTTAAAATGGATGGGGAATCTCATGAAGTTTGTAGTCAAGTCAAATTTGTTGTCTCTGTTATTCCGATGCTCGATTGTTTTGTAACATTCATTACTATAAATAGCAGAAACATCAAGACCAAAACCACTATTACCAATATACTCATACATTACACCTAAAGAATAACCAATACCTGAATCATCAGACATAACTGATTTTTCATTCCATGATAAAGAGCTGATATTAGCTCCAGCTTTGACTCCAAACGAATTTTGTGCTGATACTGATAATGACATAGCAATTATTGCTATCAAAGATAACGTGAAGTTTTTCATATGTGTTATTTTAGGTATTTCTTTAATTATTTGATAATTGCTTGTTTAGACCATTGTTCACATTTTATAATGTAATAACCTTTAGGTAATTCAACAATAGTTTTGCCAGAAGAAACTGAAACAGTCTTAATTACCTGTCCGGTTATGGAATAGATGTAAAACACAATGGTTTTATCAGCAGGAGCATGAAGAATTAAACATCCTGTTGATGTAGAGATAGAAGGTTGTTCAATTAATGAAGATGTAATGTTCTCGTCCGTAGGATTAGGCATATTATCATTAGATGCTCTAACAAATAGAACACCTATAAACACAATCGCCAAGACAATTAATTTCTTCATTATTAATATATATTTAAACAAAGGTATTTATTATCTTTTGTTTGCCCAAATATTTTAGCATAAATTTAGTGTTTCAAATTTATAATTATAGTATATCGTTGTTATTTGAGAAATAATGATTATATTTGTTTTATTGTTGTCAATACAAAATAGATACAAATGATAAAATATTTCTTACTGAGATTATCAAGAGGTAGTTTCATGAAAAAAATATTGGCCACTCCTGCTCCCCGTTGGATGGTTTTAGTTACTGATACATTTATTGTTTCGTTTTGTTGTTTATTAGTATTTGTTTTCAATAGCTCTTTCCCTCAAGAAGGATTTAGTTTGCCTATTGTAATGCAGATGGGCACAATCGTGATGTCTTATTTTATAACAAGTCTATTGGTAAAGAGTTATCAATATATAATAAGATTATCGGTAATAGAGGATATCTATAAATTAGTTCTATTAGTCTCTATATCATCATTTTTTTTGATATTATTGATTCTTGGAATTGAAGGTTTTTCAGGGATTAGACACATTGGAGTATGGAATATTGTTATAATAGGTGTGTTTTCATTCTCCGTGATGATGTGCATGAGACTTGGACTTAAGTATATATACACGCTATTTTCTGGTGTGGGTCATTCACGTAAGTCTGTTATAGTTTTGGGTTCGGCAATAAATTCGTTTGTCTTGGCAAGCGCATTAAAGAATGAGGCTGAAGGTAGATTTTATCCGGTTGCTCTTTTGAGCTTATCGGGGAAAAAAATTGATACAATATTAAATGGTATTCCCATTGTAAAATATGATGAAAATACAGTAAAAAGTGTATTTGAAAAATATAATTGTGACACACTCTTGTTCTTATCAACGCAATTGGAGTTGATGAGAAGCGAGTTTGTTGATGTGTTTTTAAAACATAATATAAAATTGCTTATGCTAAATCAAGTTGAAGAACTTGAGTTCGAGCAAGAAAAGAAAACGACTCCTAATTTATCTAGTCATGTAAAAGATATAAAAATTGAAGATTTATTAGGTAGAGAAACAATTCAAACAGATAATCCTCACATCAGTCAATTAATAAAAGAACAGGTTGTTCTTATTACGGGGGCTGCAGGTTCTATCGGTAGTGAGATTGTCCGACAAGTTGCGTCATTAGGAGCAAAAGAGATTATTTTGGTTGATCAAGCAGAAACGCCGATGCATGATATCCAACTTGAAATGGAGGAATATTTTCCCGCAATTAAAGTGCATTTATACATTGGGGATATTACCAATTACAAGCGGATGGAAATAGCATTTGAACGATATAAACCGCGATATGTATTTCATGCTGCTGCTTATAAGCATGTACCAATGATGGAACATAATCCATCGGAAGCAATCTTGACAAATGTGTTTGGGACAAAGAACATTGCTGATTTATCATTGAAACATAGTGTTGATAAATTTGTGATGATTTCTACTGATAAAGCTGTAAATCCTACAAATATAATGGGGGCATCTAAGCGCATTGCTGAAATATATGTCCAATCATTGTATTTCTATCATAAACACAAAGAAAACCACACTCGTTTTATAACTACACGCTTTGGAAATGTGTTGGGTAGCAATGGATCGGTAATTCCACGTTTTCGCGCACAAATAGAGGCAGGTGGACCTGTAACAGTTACTCATAAAGATATCATTAGATATTTCATGACAATTCCTGAAGCATGTCAATTGGTGTTAGAAGCTGGATGTATGGGCAGAGGTGGCGAAATATATATATTTGATATGGGCAAACCTATTAAGATATATGATTTGGCTTGTCGCATGATATCGTTGGCTGGGCTTTGTGTAAATCGGGATATAAAGATTGTTGAGACAGGATTGCGACCTGGTGAGAAATTGTATGAAGAATTACTAAATGATAAGGAGCAGACCATTGCAACTCACCATAAAAAGATTATGATTGCAAAGGTACAAACATATACATATGAGCACATTATTGATGCCCTTACTCGATTATATGAGTCAATACAATCAAATAATCTTCATGATTTAGTATTGGAGATGAAACACATTGTGCCTGAGTATCATTCTCAAAATTCAAAATGGGAGAATATTGATAAAGAAATTGTAAACGAAATAAAATCATAAAATCAGATGAATAAGTTTTTAAAAATCAGCATGTTATTTATTGCTCTATTGAGCGTTACAACTAATATTTCGGCTGAGGACAAGAATTCAAGTGCATCAAGTGTGTTGTCTTCATTATTTGGAGCATTAAATGAATCTGGCTCTTTAGGTAGTGTAGGGGACATGGTTCAGAATTTAATTTCAACAGATAATATTGAAATTAAAGATATTGCCGGGACATGGGAATACTCTGCTCCTGCTGTATCGTTCAAAAGTGATAACTTGTTGAAAAAAGCTGGTGGTGCTGCAGCGGCAACAACATTGGAAGGCAAATTAAGTATTTATTATAAATATGCTAATATCCAATCTTTGAAATTAGAAATAAAAGAGGATAGCACTTTTACAATGAAGTTCAAGCGTACAACTTTAAAAGGTGATATAACAAAAGATGAGGAGGGAAAATTCTTTTTTAATTATAAAGTCGCTGGTCGCATAAATATTGGTACAATTCAAACTTATTTGACAAAGTCCGGTAATACGTTAGATGTTACTTATGATGTTAGCAAATTGATCAAGTTAATTGAAAAGGTTGGAACTTATACAGGTAATTCTACAGTTAAAGGTATCTCATCATTGTTAAATGAATATGATGGCGTAACTGCAGGATTTAAGATGAAAAAAGTGGAAACATCAACAGGTACGAAATAATATATAGTGAAAATAATAAGAAACGGGCTCCAATTGGAGCCCGTTTCTTATTATTTGTGAATTAAAATGTTACACTACATAGTCAACACATGCACGAGATTCTTTGTGCCCAGCAAGAAGTCCTGCGGCAGCTACATGTGCAGGGTGCTTAGCATAGATCTCAACATCAGCCATAGTGGGAACTACGGCAGTTAATACAACATCCCATTCTTCGTTGGGATTTTCATTGATACCCACTTCCATAGATTGCAATACTTCTATTTGTTCAGGTAGTGCTAATAGGGCTGCTTTGAAATTTTCAGCCACTTGACGGCGTTCTTCATGAGTGCCACTAAGTTTAAAAGTTACAATATGTTTTACCATTTTTGTTATGTTTAAACGTTATTATATAATCTTTGACGAGCAGCAAGGACTCTCTCATCAGTAATGTAATCGTCATAATCCATCATTTTGTCAATAATGCCATTAGGGGTTAACTCGATTATACGATTACATACAGTTTGAATGAACTCGTGGTCGTGAGAAGCGAGCAAGATGTTCCCTTTAAATCCTTGTAGAGTATTGTTGAATGCTTGTATTGATTCCAAATCAAGGTGGTTAGTAGGAGAGTCAAGCACTAATGTGTTGGCATCTTTAAGCATCATGCGAGCAATCATACAACGCATTTTCTCGCCCCCTGAAAGGACTGATGCTTTTTTTAATACCTCTTCTCCAGAGAAAAGCATTTTGCCTAAGAACCCTTTAAGATATATTTCGCTTGAATCTTCACTATATTGGCATAGCCAGTCAACGAGGTTTAAATCGGTATTGAAAAATGCGGAGTTATCAAGTGGAAGATATGCTTCTGTAATTGTTTGTCCCCATTCATATGTACCTTCATTAGCCTTGCGATTGCCATTGATAATTTCAAAAAGTGCAGTCATTGCACGAGGGTCGTGGCTAAGGAAAGCAACCTTATCGCCTTTCTCTATTTGGAAATTAACATCTTTGAACAACAAAGTGCCGTCAATGCTTGCTGATAAACCTTTAACTTCAAGTATCTTATTCCCCGGTTCACGAGATGGAGTAAATATGATACCAGGATAGCGACGTGAAGATGGTTGAATTTCTTCAACATTGAGTTTCTCAAGCATCTTTTTGCGGCTGGTTGTTTGTTTTGACTTAGCGACATTGGCGCTAAATCGTTGGATGAATTCGAGCAACTCTTTGCGCTTTTCTTCTGCCTTTTTGTTTTGTTGTTGTTGTTGACGTAGTGCAAGTTGGCTTGACTCATACCAGAAACTATAGTTGCCAGCAAATAATTGAACCTTATTATAGTCGATGTCAAGAGTGTGAGTACATACAGAGTCAAGGAAGTGGCGGTCGTGAGAAACAACCAATACCGTATTTTCAAATTTAGAGAGGTAATCTTCAAGCCATGCTACTGTTTCCAAGTCCAAGTCATTGGTGGGCTCGTCAAGAAGCAAGTTGTCAGGATTGCCAAAGAGCGCTTTAGCAAGTAGAACACGCACTTTTTCATTTGCACTCATGTCTTTCATGAGCATATAGTGCTTGTCTTCTTTGATGCCTAAACCGCTAAGCAATGCAGCTGCATCGCTTTCGGCATTCCACCCTTCAAGTTCTGCAAATTTTTCCTCAAGTTCCGATGCTCTTATGCCATCTGCATCACTAAAATCTTCTTTAGCGTATAAGGCATCTTTTTCTTCCATGATTTGCCAAAGTACAGAGTGCCCACGAAGAACAGTGTTCATGACTGTGCATTCGTCAAACTCAAAGTGGTCTTGGCTAAGAACACTCATGCGTTCACCGGGACCTTGTGTTACCGAGCCTTGTGTTGGTGCAAGTTGGTCGCTAAGGATACGCATCAATGTCGATTTACCGGCACCATTAGCTCCAATTATGCCATAGCAGTTGCCTGGTGTGAATTTTAGATTAACATCTTGAAAAAGAACTCTTTTACCAAATTGGATACCTAAATTGTTTACAGCTATCATATTTTATTTTTATTTCTTGCAAAAATCAAGTGCAAAGATACGACTTTTAATGAAAAGAAAAAAGCCTGTCGAGAGCGACATTGCTCATGCGACAGGCTTTGCAAACTAAGAATTAGGTTTATTTTTTATTTTGCACCTTGTTCGTAGCGAAGAGTCATAGATGGTTGGTCGCAAACTTCAGCAGGGCCGAAGTATTGGATTGGACCAGGATACATGTAACATGTATTTACTGCCCATTCGTCACGTTTAGACGCAAATTTGCGGAATGGAGCATCATCTAAGCGAACAAGCGCTTTTTGGATAACTGGTTTCATTGCTCCGTGACGGCGTTCCATGTTCATCATCATTGTGATGGGTATACCACCGGCGATCCATTGAACAGAAGGATTTGTCAAGTTGCGAACTGATGACATATATCCTGTTACGCCTGCGTTGATAAGGCAAGCAGCATTGAATCCAAGAGCGTAGCAATAGTCGGCGTCAAAGTTAGATGGGTCAGCGCAACGTCCTTCATATCCGAAGAAATGGAATAATGTGCCGAATTTGCCAACATATTTACCTTCTGCTTTCATTTCTGCCAAACGACGACCTACCATTTCGCCAAGAAGTTTTTCTGTTTCGATAAGAGAAACTTGTACGTTACCATGTGGGTCGCGGTCAAGACTCAATTGACGAGCTACACCTTCAGGAAGACTTGCGTAAATAGCAGCGTTTTCTTCAGAAAGGTGGTTGATGATATATTGACGTTGTTCTTTTTGATCAACTGCAGCAAATTCTTCTGCATTGTGAGCAAGAAGGTCGTTCAATTCAGCGATGAGTTTTTTCATTGCAGGGATAAATTCGATGAGACCTTCAGGAATGAGGACAGTACCGAAGTTATTTCCGTTTTCAGCACGTTTAGCAACGATTTGAGCAATATCGTTAACAATGTCTTGAAGAGTTAGATTTTTAGCTTCAACTTCTTCAGAAATGATACATACGTTAGGTTGAGTTTGAAGAGCACATTCAAGAGCGATGTGAGAAGCAGAGCGTCCCATCAATTTGATGAAGTGCCAATATTTTTTAGCAGAGTTACAATCGCGTTGAATGTTACCGATAACTTCAGAATAAACTTTTGTTGCTGTGTCGAAACCGAAAGATGTTTCAATCAAGCCGTTTTTCAAGTCACCATCGATAGTTTTTGGACATCCGATTACTTGTACGCCGGCGTTAATACTTTTGTAGTATTCAGCAAGTATAGCTGCATTAGTATTAGAGTCATCACCACCAATGATAACAAGCGCTTTGATGTTTAGCTCTTTTAGGATTTCAAGACCTTTGTCAAATTGATCTTGGCTTTCAAGTTTTGTGCGACCGGAACCAATGATGTCAAAACCACCTGTGTTGCGATATTCATCTATGATGTTGCTTGTCAATTCAATATATTGATGATCAACAAATCCACCAGGACCCATTAAGAAACCATATAGACGGCTGTCTTTATGGATTTTTTTGATACCATCAAAAAGACCACTGATTACGTTGTGTCCACCAGGAGCTTGTCCACCTGAAAGAATTACACCTACATTTACAGGAGATCCTACTATTGGGTTAGAGTTTTTTTCAAATTTCAACTCAGGAAGTCCGTAAGTGTTAGGGAACAATTTTTGAATTTCAGCCTGATCGGCTACTGACTCTGTTGGATTACCTTCAACAGCCTTAACTGCACCGGTAAGAACGATGGGTAGTTTAGGCTGGTAAGCTGCGCGAGCTTTTTGCAAAGCACTTTTCTTCATTACTAAGCTATTATAAGTTAAAAATTATATACTATTAAAATGAAATTTGGGTGCAAAGTTCGTAAAAAAATATCACTTAATCAATATTTTATTAGTCATATTGCAACATCTTTTGACTATTATTCCAATATTTGATTTTGTTGGTTGGATATTTGTCGTTCTTTTGCTATAATTTTGAGGCATCTCCTGCTATTGAAATATAAAGATTTTCAAGTTGAAGATGTTTTTTTGCGAGTCGGGCAATTTTATCTGATGTTATATTATTTATTGCGTTTATTTGTGACTCAAAATAGTGTGATGGAGTTGATGCTAATCTCATGTTTTCGTAATAGTCCATTATTGTAAAAGGAGAATCAAGTGAAGAAGCTAATTGAGACATCGCATAATGCTTAAGAATAGAGAGTTCATCATTACTGAAGTCAGATGTAGTCATGCGTATGATTTCTTTTTTAACTTCTTCAATCAGGGCAGGAACATATTGATTGTCGCATTGTGTCGCAATACACATTATACCTCCTTCTTTATATCCAAGTAATGATGCAGAGATACCATAGGTGTAACCCTTATCTTCTC
The DNA here is from genome assembly GCA_017520235.1 of Muribaculaceae bacterium. GTDB lineage: Bacteria > Bacteroidota > Bacteroidia > Bacteroidales > Muribaculaceae > RGIG4079. The sequence goes on from JAFXGB010000108.1 coordinate 8,890, forward strand.
TTATATTAGCCATGAGACGACTACCAAAGTATCCGCCAAGAGCCATTACGGCAATACGCAAATCAGCATAATCAGGATGAAGTCTGTCTATTGTTGGAATTGAAAGTCGTAAAGAACTTTGTAACGAGCCTGGGCGATCAATTACTTGTTCTTTTGTTACAGAAGGAGAAAAAGGTTTGATATTTAACTTACAACCATTAGGTTTGATTGATTGACCAAAATGATTGTTTATTAAATCTTCAATTTGTGGAGTTATGCGACCGGCAATATATATGCCACATGTGTCAGTGCAATAAACTTTATTATGAAAATCAAAAATATCTTGTCTGCTGATGTTGCGTATCTCTGATGCTGTATCACAATTAGCAAGTGGATGCATCTCTCCAAATAAGAGTTTGCGATTGGAGAGTGAACTATGAAAATCTACTTTTTCAAGATCTAATTCTGCTGTACGGGCCATTTTCTCTCGTAATACTGAAGTAGCTTGTTCCGGAAAGTTAGGAGAAACTATTGTTTCAGCTAAAATAGGTAATACGTTTTCAGTGCGAGAGTTTAACGAGTGAATAACAATAGATGAATGATGTGAATGAATGCTACTTTTTATCCATGCTCCGTTATATTCAAATGCTTCTGCAATTTCTGCTCCACTATGCAAATTTGTGCCTTCACGCATTAGATTAGCTGTTAAAGAGGCAATAGACGGATGTGTAGTTTCACATATACCGCCATCCCAAATTAGAGAAATTCGATTTACCTCTTGAGAGCCATTGTCTAAAATAGTTAAAGGAATTCCATTGTCAAGAGTTGTTGTTCTTGGTTGAGGAATATTTAGAGAACCAAACCCTTTAATAAAGGGAGCTGTTTTGCGGTCTAAGTTACTCATCGTTTTAATTTTCTAATGATGCACAAAGTTCACGAGCTTTTTCTAAATCCTCTGGTGTGTCAATCCCAATTGTGGGACAATCAGAAATACCGACACGAATTTTATATCCATTTTGTATCCATCTCAATTGTTCAAGCGATTCTGCAATTTCAAGAGATGATTGAGGCAATTTTGTGATTTTTGCTAATGTAGATGCTTTGTAGGCATACATCCCAATGTGAGTGTAGAATGTCGCATGCTCAAGCCATTCTTGCCAAGGATAATTGCGCACATATGGAATGATAGAACGACTGAAATATATTGCATTCATCTCATCGTCTATTACAACTTTTGGGGTGTTGTGGTCAAACAATGCCTCAAATCCACGTTCAGGGTTGAATTTTCTCACCAATGTTGCAATTTTAGTTTCAGTAGAATTGAAACATTGTTTAATCTCTGCAATTTGAGAAGGATCAATAAATGGTTCGTCGCCTTGAATATTTATAATAACATCGGCATCGGAACCAATATTTTGATAAGCTTCATAGCAGCGATCTGTTCCGCTGCGATGTTCGGTTGATGTCATGATTACGTTACCGCCAAATGCTTTTACAACATCGGCGATGCGTTGGTCGTCGGTTGCGACATATACATTGTCTAACTCTTTTGATGCTTGACGATAAACACGTTCAATCATTGATTTTCCACATATATCGGCAAGAGGTTTGCCAGGGAAGCGGGTAGAAGCAAATCGAGCCGGAATAATTCCGATAAATTTTAAATTACACATATATTATTGTTTTTTATTTTCATTAGATGCTTTAAGGAAAGATGGAATAAGAAATATTCCAATAACCAAATATACATAGTAAGTTATTATTCTCCAAAACAATGCTAAGATTATAGCAATACTTGCTATATCCATGCTTCCTGAGAAGATAAGATCTCTATAATAATTGGTGAAAAGTTCTTCGCTTAATCCACTGCCACCGGGAGTGGGGCATACAGATAATATGAGCCACAATAAAACTTGTCGGCATAGTATCAATAGCTGATTTGTTAATGGCGCAAATGCCAATAATAGTGCATTAACAACCATAAAACGGGATGTCCAAGATAGGAGCGTCGCAGCAAAAGCATTTGCCCACCACTTGAAAGACCGTTTTTTTATTTCTGTTGAGGTTGTTACTATATTTTCGCCTATAGAGGCAATTTTATTTTGCCATCGTTTAAGCCATTTTAATTTAAACGTGGATATAAGCAAATTTTTAACGTTGTTGGGCTTAATAAATATACCTATGAAAAGAATTGCTGTCCAAATAGCTATGGCAGAATAAGCAATCCAAAAAATCCATTTCATTTCCATCCCCCATAACTCAAAATTCTGAAATAAAATGTCAGTTGGTACAATGGCGATAATCAATGGACATAGTAACACAAATAGTAGTTCATCAAGGAATATTGTTGTTAACATTAGTGCCGTCCCTTTGCCTAAATCAATTCCTTCTTTATTGAGAAATATCATTCCTAATGCGCTTCCACCAACAGTTGATGGTGTAATTGCTGATGTAAATTCGCATAGGAAAGTTACTTTGATTGCTTGGCGCCATGAGAGTTGTTTATCTGTAATTCCTCTAAAACGCCAAGCAAGTCCGAAATCACGACCGAGCATGAATATCCATGCAAGTATAATGCCCGAGACTGTGAGTGCATCAAACGTTATCAAATCCCATGTGCCGGGTTGGTATTCATTAATGAACATCCATAAGATAACACCAATACCTATAATTATGGGTATTGCAATTTTATATAATATGGATGTTTCGTTACGCATTATCAATATTCTGTGTATAACAATTAAATAATGTGGCTATCTCTTGGAATTGTTCTTCGTTGGCGATAGCAGAAAAGGGGAGTGTAATGTTGCTATATTTATTTCTCTGCAACATTATTAATATATATTTTTCGGTGTATTTCACTGAGGTTATTTTCCCTTTCTCAATAAAAATAGAATTTGTTGAAGGTTTTTCTTCGGTTTCACTATCAAAAATGATTTTTATACCATCTTTCTTAAACTCAAGATACTTGTTTTGAATAGAGATGCGGGCTTCTGTGGTTAGCGCATAAAAATAGTATAGAAATAAGAACGCGGGGGGGAGTATAAGAAAAATAGTTATAAATGAAGTGTATAGGTACACAATATTGTGAGTTATTCCTAAAAATAATTGCACAATAATGGGCAGTGTAATTAGCCACCACCAACGATTGAGCCACTGCGACATAATGATTTTCATATAGTCGCTACTGCTTATTTTATATGTATTGGTGGTAATTTTCACTATTATAATTATAATAGAGCCGCAGTCCTGAGGAGGACTACGGCTCTTATTTAGATTATGAATTTTAGTCGTTTAGTTTGTGGATAACAAGACCAGAACGGAGTTTAGGCTCAAACCATGTTGTTTTTGGAGGCATAATGTTACCAGTGTCGGCAATGTTCATTAGTTGATCCATAGAAACAGGGTATAAAGCAAGAGCCATAGCCATTTCTCCATTGTCAACACGACGTTTTAATTCGCCAAGACCGCGAATACCTCCAACAAAGTCAATGCGTTTGTCACTACGCAAGTCATGGATGCCGAGGATGTCACGCAAAATCAAGTCAGATGAAATTGTTACATCGAGTACACCAATTGGGTCTGAGTCATTATAACGACCTTTGCGTGCTGTCAATGAATACCATTGTCCGTTTAAATATAGAGAGAAATTGTGAAGTGCTGTAGGCGCATAAATTTCTTCGCCTTTAGCTTCAACAACAAAGTCTTTCTCTAATTTTGCGAGGAATTCTTCATTTGACAATCCATTAAGATCTTTAACCACGCGATTGTAGTCAATGATTTTTAGGTGAGAAGCAGGGAAGCACACTGCAAGGAAGAAGTTATATTCTTCTTCACCTGTGTGGTTGGGATTTTGTGTAGCTTTCTCATTTCCCACAAGAGCGGCAGCAGCAGTACGATGATGACCATCAGCAATATAAAGATACGGAATTTCACTGAATAATTTTGTGATTTCAGCGATAGTTGCTTTGTCTTTAATTACCCAAAAATGGTGGCTAAAACCATCGGGAGCAACAAAATCATATTCTGGAGCTCCTGCGGTTACATCCTTAATAATTTGTTCAAGAGCAGGATTGTCAGGGAACGCAAAGAATACAGGCTCAATGTTGGCATTATTGATGCGCACGTGTTTCATGCGGTCTTCCTCTTTGTCTCGACGAGTTAATTCATGTTTTTTGATGCGACCGGTCATATAATCTTCAACATTGGCAGCAACTACGATACCATATTGAGTGCGACCATCCATTGTTTGTGCATAAATATAATAATGTTCTTCGTTGTCTTGAACAAGCCACCCGTTTTGTTGGAAAGCATTGAAATTCTCAACAGCTCGATCATATACACATGGGTCATGCTCATCAGTACCAGGAGCAAAATCAATTTCGGGCTTGATGATGTGATATAGCGACTTGGGATTTCCTGCGGCTTCAGTGCGAGCTTCTTTAGAATTTAGTACGTCATAGGGGCGAGATGCTACTTCTGTAACCATTTCGCGAGGTGGACGTATACCCTTAAACGGTTTAATCTTTGCCATAATTATATAGAGCGTTTAGATTATTTGTTACGTTCGATTGTTTGTTCGCGGTCAGGACCTATTGAAATGATTGTAATAGGTGTTTCAAGTTCCTTTTCAAGGAATTTGATGTAATCAGAGAATGCTTGAGGGAATTCGCTTTCGCTTTTGAAGCGAGTCATGTCAGTCTTCCAACCGGGAAGTGTTACATATACTGGCTCAATTGCATTTTCGTCAATAGAGAATGGGAATTGTGTCGTTTCCTCTCCATTGATTTTGTAGGCAACGCAAGCTTTGATTTCATCAAAATCATCAAGGACATCACTTTTCATCATAATCAATTGAGTAACACCATTAATCATGATTGAATATTTGAGGGCAACAAGGTCAATCCATCCACAGCGACGCTCACGCCCTGTTACAGCTCCATATTCATGTCCGAGGTCGCGGATGCGTTTACCTGTTTCATCAAATAACTCAGTTGGGAATGGACCGCTACCCACGCGTGTACAATATGCTTTGAAAATGCCAAAAACCTCGCCAATTTTGTTAGGAGCAACCCCCAATCCGGAACAAGCTCCGGCACATATAGTGTTTGATGATGTTACAAATGGATAAGATCCGAAATCTACGTCAAGAAGTGTTCCTTGAGCACCTTCACAAAGAATAGATTTGCCTTCGCGTAATAGTGAGTTGATTAGATATTCGCTATCAACGATGTCATATCCTTTAATATATTCGATTGCTTTGAGCCAACGTTGTTCGAGTTCTTCAAATTCTGGATTTTCGCCCATTGATTTGAGTGTTGCGATGTGTTTGTTGCGAGCGTTGGTATATTTTGTCTTAAAATCATGAAATACATCACCGAGGCGGAGACCGTTACGGCTTATCTTGTCGGTATATGTAGGGCCTATGCCTTTACCGGTTGTGCCTATTTTTGCACCGCCTTTAGCTTTTTCGTTAGCAGCATCAAGCAGGCGGTGTGTTGGCATAATGAGGTGGACTTTCTTAGAAATTTTCAAAATTTCTTTGAGCGCGATTCCGCTTTTTTCAAGAGATTCAGCCTCTTCTTGGAATAAAACAGGGTCGAGAACAACACCGTTACCAATGATATTAACTTGTCCATGTTGGAAAATTCCTGAAGGGATAGAGCGTAATACATATTTTTTGCCTTCAAATTCAAGTGTGTGTCCGGCATTTGGGCCGCCTTGAAAACGAGCAACAGCATCGTAGCGTGGAGTTAACACGTCAACGACTTTACCTTTACCTTCATCTCCCCATTGGAGACCGAGTAAAACATCAATTTTCATGATTAGTTAATAGTTTGTTCAGTTTATAATTGTTATTTCTTTTTATTCTTTCTTTGACATCGAGAACACACTCCATAGACATATATTGCAAAATATGATGTGTGGAATGTTGGATATCGGCGAGCATTCATTGTTTTGATTAGTTCGGGGTCTTTTACCTCTTTTATTTTTCCACATTGAGTGCATATCAAGTGGTGATGGTTGTTGCCAACTCCTGTGATTTTTTCATATTGAGCCGGCTGGTTGTTGAATTGATGGCGACGCACAAGGCCGCAGTCAATCAACAATTCAATAGTATTATAAACCGTTGCACGACTCACATGATAAGCCTCATCCTCTAATGCCGAGTATAACGATTCAATATAAAAATGGTCGGTCATGTCAAATACCTTGTCAAGTATGGCATAACGCTCCGGAGTTTTGCGCAGTTTTTTGCTGTGCAGATACTCTGTAAATGTGTTTCTGACCGATTGTTTTATCTTATCCTCGTTCATCAGCCTACAAAGATACAGCAAACCCACCGCAATTCAAAACGTTATTTCATTTATTTTAAATAGAAATTTAGTTGTAGTTGAATTAATGTTGAACGAATTATGTATTCTTGTTGTTTTTATATAAAAGCCATTAAATTATGGGAAAATTAACGATTACTCACTCTTTTGTACTTGCAACGATTGCAATAGTTATGAGTATTGCAACGTTCATTATCGTATTGTGTCGCATAGAGCCAATGACTCTTGATTGGATGGGAATTTTAGTGGGTATTTTAGGCTTACTGACATCGGTGCTGCTTGGCTGGCAAGTGTTTAGTATTATAAATTTGCGAGGAATGGAAAGCAAATTGAAAAATCTTGAGGAGATATCGCGCAAGGGGGATTCTGATGCAATAGGGAAAGCCTATGACGGAATTGCCACTCTTTATATAACATCGCTTCCTGATGAAAATAAGACAAAAAAGGAGATAATATCAAATTATCTATATGGTTATATCCTGTTTACAGCATTGGCGATGTTGACCAAAAGTGAGGCTGAAAATTATGACTATTGTGAGTCAACAATAGGACATTTGCTAAAAATGAATGTAGAGCAGTTGTGTATAAATGGGAAACAGAGGGACAATTTATTTGATATTGCAATAAGAATATCCCATAAGGAGAATATAAAAAATTATTCAGACTACCTAAAATGGCTGTCAAATTTGAATATTAAAGCGGAGTAAGACGGATAGGAATGCGGAGTGAGGGGGATTCGAACCCCCGAGCCGCTTTTGGCGACTACACGCTTTCCAGGCGTGCCTCTTCAGCCACTCGAGCACCACTCCAATAAAATTATAGTAAGGCTAAATTTCTCTTGCAAAGGTAGTGATTTTTGGCATATATTTTGCTATTATTATAAAAGATAAGGCAATTGTAATTTTATTATGACAAAAAAAGAACTCAATAATATCAAAGATAGGATTGTAAAGTGTCTAAGATCGCATCGATTGAATGACACATTTAAAATGCTAAAATCATTGGCAGAGCCATTGAATTTATGGGATTTAAATGAAAACATACGACGTGTTGAGGAATCTTATTTGATGATGTTAAAATATTCGATAGATGGTATTGAAGACCCTAACAGAGAGAACGTTTATGCTGGAATTGTGTCATCAATATATCAAATACTTGATGTGATAATAAGAGAGACTCTTAAAAAAGAACAAGCAATATCGATATATTTCTCTACGTTGCGTTTTAAAGAGATGCAACGAGGAGTAACAATCTCTCAAATGCTTACCGATTATGCTGAAAAGTGCAATCAGTTATCAATGTTTAATTTGATAACTGAGGGTGAAAACGAGAAGATGAACAAACAGGAGCGAGTGTTGGCAAATGAAACACTTGCAATAGATATTTTTGATAAAATCTGGGTAACATATCCATTGGCTATAGAGGATGAAGTAGCAATTTCTGACGCATTGGAGTCTCAAGTGTATCCTGTTTATTTTAAACAATTATTAGTTTCAGCTTTGTTTTTAGGGTTGCTTATGTTCTATGACGAGGCTCGATTAAAAATATTATTGGGAGCATATCGTAATAGAGAAGAAAGAGTTGCCGTTAATGCGTTATGCGCGATTGTCGTTTCACTTATAGAGAATCAAGATAGGTTATCCGATAAAAAATTGCTCAATCAAATTAATGCTTTAAGAGACATTCCACAATGGCATAAAGATGTGAAGATGGTATATATGCAACTTGTTAAATCGTGTGATACCGAGCGTGTGAGTCGCAAGATGCAAGATGAACTATTGCCTGAAATGATGAAACTTCGTCCCGATTTATCTAAAAAGATAAAAAACAACATTGAAATAATCGATATCTCATCAATGGATGAAAATCCTGAATGGCAAGAAATTATCGAAAATTCAGGAATTGCTGATAAAATGAGAGAATTGACCGAGCTGCAGCAAGATGGTAGTGATGTATTCATGAGTACATTTGCACAATTAAAATCCTATCCATTCTTTGCTAAAGTAGCTAATTGGTTTCTTCCGTTTTATGTAGAGCATAGTGAAGTCGTAAGTGCGCTTGGTGGAAATGATAGTGTTGTGGGGGAATTGATTGCGTCATCTCCATTTATGTGTAATTCTGATAAGTATTCATTTGCTTTAACAATGAAATCTATTCCAGAGTCGCAGCGTACAATGATGATGTCTCAGATGAATGAACAAAATGTAAATATAGCAGAATTGCGTAATGCCGATATATTTGCATCTGATAAAGCACGAGAAAATAGTGCAAATAAATATATTCAAGATATTTATCGTTTCTTTAAATTATATAGAAATAAAGAAGATTTTGAAGACCCATTTAAGAGCATTAGAGATGTTCCTGAAAATACGATTCTTTCAGAAGAATTTTCTGATGTAGAATTTTTATCGTTGGTGGGCGAATTTTATTTTAAACGCAAATATTACAATGATGCGTTTAAAATTTTTGACGCTTTATCACAAAAGATGCCTCCATCGGCACAGTTGTTTCAGAAGATGGGATATGCCATGCAACAACAAGGTAAAATCTCCGATGCGTTAACTTATTATGAGCAGTCGGAATTGTTGAATTCTGATAATGTATGGACATTGCGACATATTGCCTATTGTCATAAATTATTGGGAAATATTACAAGTGCTTTAGATTATTATAAACGTGTCGAGGATGCTGATTTTGAAAATCTGTCTGTTGCAATGAATATAGGGCATTGTTATTTATTACAAGAGAGATATGAAGACGCATTAAAGTATTACTATAAGGTTGAGTTCCTTGACGAGAAATCAACTAAAGCATGGCGCCCTATTGCATGGTGTTCTTTGTTGTCAAAGGATTTTGAGCAAAGTGAGGTTTATTATAATAAGATAATTAATAATAGTCCTGAATCAATAGATTATTTAAACATGGGGCATCTTAATCTTGCAATGGGTAATTATAAAAGAGCAGTTGAGGATTATAAAAAAAGTATAACATTGGATAACAATAATATGTCGAATTTTATAAAAGCGGTAAATGCTGATACTCAGTATTTTGAAAAAATGGGTATTGATACACGCATTCTCCCTTTTATAATTGATGCTGTTCAGTATTCATTAACTGATTGACTTTGACTGCATCGTTAAAAGTAGTATCTTTGCGATAGAAATAATTATTATCACATAAATATTTATGAAAAAAGTAGTTTTTGCAGTATTAACATTTATAACTCTTGGATTAACAGCTTGTATGGAAAAGCAAACCAATGAAAATCCCTTCTTTAAAGAGTTTGAAACTCCTCATGGAACAGCTCCGTTCAGTTCTATTAAAAATTGCCATTATGAAGAAGCTATTGATAGTGGCATGACATTACAAAATCAAGCAATTGACGCAATTGTATTTCAACGTTCACGACCTACGTTTGAAAACACTATCGTTGCGCTTGAAAACAGTGGCGAAATGCTATCTCGTGTGTTAAATGTGTTCTATCCGTTAACATCGGCATTGAGTGATGATGAATTGATGGAGATTTCAATGCGTGTATCAGCAAAATTGTCAGAACATTCAACAAATATTTCTCTTAATGAGGGGTTGTGGCAACGTATCAAAGAGGTCTATGATATGAAAGATTCTCTAAATCTTGATGTTGAGAATCAAATGTTGTTGCAACGTACTTATGATTCATTTGCACGTTCCGGGGCATTATTGCAAGGAGAGGATAGAGAGACATATCGTAAATTGTCGGCTGAATTATCAGAATTGACAACTCGTTTTGGTCAAAATGTACTTAAAGAATTGAACACCTATGAAATTTGGTTGACAAAAGATGATCTTGATGGACTTACCGAAAGTTCAATTGAAGCAGCAGCGCTTGCTGCCAAAGAGAAAGGTCGTGAGGGAGAATATCTGTTCACTCTTGCTCAACCTACTTACATGGCATTCATGAAATACTCTTCTCGTGGAGATTTGCGTGAAAAGATGTATAGATTGTATAATGGTCGCAATCAACAAGGAGAATTTTCTAATGTTGATGTAATGAAACGTATTGTTGACATTAGACGCCAGATTGCTAATTTGTTTGGTAAAGACACTTATGCTGCATATAGTCTTGAACGAACTATGGCTGAAACTCCTGAAAATGTTTATAATCTATTGAATAGCTTGCGTGATGCTTATCGTCCAGCTCAATTGGCAGAATTTGAGGAGATTACAAAATATGCTACTGAACTTGAGGGTAAGC
>JAFXGB010000109.1 GCA_017520235.1 Muribaculaceae bacterium
CATGGGCTCCAATTAACAATTTATCCATTTCCTCTTGTGTCGGATTCTCTACTAATTGGATATTATCATACTCTTTACATTTCGTTTTCAAACTTCTCTCAGGATTACTCCCAGCAAAGACAAAATTCACATTAGGAAGCAATGGAATAATATTTTCCATAATCCACATTAATGCCTTTACATTTTCTTGTACTGATAAATTTCCATGGCACAACACATAATTTCCTTCTCCAGGCAATTGTTCCAATTTAGCATCATTATAAAAACATGGTAATAAGAAGGTGTTAATGTCGGGATATTTTTCACTGAAATATTCCTTGTCCTTATCAGTTATTGTAGCTATATAATCTGCATATCTCAGGACACGTTCGTATCCTTTCAACCGTAATGCCTCTATTGAGAAAAAAAGCTTTTCCTTAATTTTTTTTGTTGCTTTACATAAGTTCCAATAATAGTCATGCTCTATATTATGAGTGCGAACAATTTTTAACCGATTAGCAAAATCTAAATCTGAAAGAAAGAAACATGAATGTAACCCCTCAAATAGTATAGGGGCTTCATCTTGCAATAAATTTTGTTTCAGTCTTTTATCCCTTCGGCTATTTACTATATAAGGAATATATGAAAATTGAGTTATTATACTCTCATTGCGATGATACAAATAAACCTCATCGGCAATTTCCAATAATGCATCATTTTTTTTCATTCTTTCCTTATAACAGAAAGAATGTAACACCACATAATACCCCGCTTTTTTTAATGAAAATAATTTATAATACACATCAATCACACCTCCATAAGTGGGAGGACATGGATTTTGAAAAGATACTATGTGTATTTTCTTTTGCAAACCTTATGATTTACTTATTATAAATAACTTGCGTTATTTCTTGAGGGGAGAAGGTGATGGAGATGGAGTTGTTTTTGTAGTCGGAGTACTCATACACCAAACCATATCCCCCTTCAGCAAGCAATGTTAGCAATTGCTTAAATCGTGTATCGGCAAGAGCTTCTTCATTCAGAAATGAAGCCTTTAGATCTTCGACCTCTTCGGGAGTAATCGCCACTTCTGGCAACTTGTACTTATATACTACATTATTCTTGTCAAACTCACATTTTTCCAAAACGAGTTCGCCACGATATTCAATTGGTAAATTTACATTCTCCTCATCCACATAGTCTTGCAATTTGCTCTCTACATTGCTACACGCAACAATGGCAATCAAGAAAGCTACACCTACAATTATTCGACTAATATATTTCATAAAGTATAACCATTTTAACGAGTTTGACCTTCTCCGGTAATGAGATATTTATATGTTGTTATTTCAGGTAATGCCATCGGTCCTCGAGCATGGAGTTTTTGAGTCGAAATTCCTATTTCTGCGCCAAAGCCAAACTGTCCGCCATCGGTAAACGCTGTGGATACATTGGCATATACACACGCTGCATCCACCTCATTCAAGAACAAATTCACTGCAACAGTATCTTCAGCAACAACCGACTCACTATGACGAGAGGTGTTTTTTTCTATGAACTCTATCGCTTCAGAGATATTTTCAACAGTCTTTATTGATAGCTTATAATCAAGCCACTCGCGACCGAAATCTTCTTCTGTAGCTTTTTGCAACAATGGATATTTTTCTGCTAACACAGCATATGCTTTCTCATCGGCATATATCTCAACATTACTATCTGCTAATGGTGTACATATTTCAGCTAAATCATTCAGACGAGATTCATCAATAACTATCGTATCTAAAGCATTGCATACACTCACTCGACGTGTTTTTGCATTTTTTACTATAGCTGTTGCATAATCAATGCGAGCAGAAGAATGGATATAGGTGTGGCACACTCCTGCACCTGTCTCTATCACAGGTACTCGAGAATTATTACGCACATAGTCAATCAATCCTTTGCTACCTCTTGGGATTATCAAATCTACATAGCCCACTGCATTCAACATTTCAGCCGTTGCATCATGAGAGGCCGGTAATAATGTTACTGTATTTTCGTCCCATCCATGAGCAGTTAATACACTGCGTATCAATCTAACAGCACACTCATTTGTGTCGCGGGCATCAGTCCCTCCTTTCAACAAACACGCACTTCCGGCTTTTACACACAGCGAGAACACATCAAAGGTTACATTTGGGCGAGCTTCATATATTACACCAATAACCCCAAACGGAACAGATACTTTTTTAATTGTCATCCCATTAGGGCGCGTTACCTCACTCAATGTTTTACCCAGAGGAGATGGTAACGATGCGACCGACCTCATATCAGATGCAATATCACGCAAACGTGCATCGGTCAACTGTAGGCGGTCATACTTAGGATTTGACGGCTCCATGCGAGCAAGGTCAAGAGCATTTGCTTCAAGAATTTCAGGGATAGCCTGTTCAAGTGCATCAGCAAGCGACATCAATAACTGATTTATCTCTTCCTCTGAACGGCGATTTAAACTGCGCGCCGCTCTACGAGCCAACTTAAAAGTATCTTGTAATGTTTCCATTTTTTAATCTATATATAGATAATCACTATGAATAATGGGGCGTGTGCCATGATCTCCAACAACCTCACGCGCAGCATCAGCATCATAGCCTATGCGTCCCAATGCAATCATCTCCCCTTCAGGACTGATTACCTTTACGATGTCATCTTTTTCAAAATCGCCAACGATGTTTATCACACCTATTGGCAACAAACTTGCTCCTCGCGATGACAATAACGCATCGGCAGCACCTTGATTTACATGAATTTCTCCTTTGGCAAACCCCTCACTATGAGCAATCCACTTTTTCACTCCCGATGTTGCCTCATCAGAAGCATGGAAGAGAGTATAAGGAATTTTCCTATTGCCCGAAACGATTTCTTGGAGAATGTTTTCGCGCTTACCATTGGCGATTATAACAGCAATACCTTCAGAGGCAACCTTGCGAGCGATGCGATATTTTGTTTTCATTCCACCTCGTCCAAACGAAGATTTTGCATCTTGGATAAATTCCGACGCGTCAGTCTCTTGGCGTATATCAGTTATGGTTTTTGAAGTAGGCAATTTAGGGTCTCCATCATAAACGCCATCAATATTACTCAATATAATGAGTGCTTGCATATCCATCATTGAAGCAATGAGACCTGACAACTCATCATTATCGGTAAACATCAACTCAGTAACCGATACCGTATCGTTTTCATTTACAATGGGAATTACGCCATTTGTCAACATCACGTCCATGCAATGCTTCTGATTTAGATAGTGTCGACGCGTTGAGAAATTTTCTTTTGTAGTCAACACCTGTCCGCAAGCAATGCCATGTTCACGAAACAACTCATAGTAGCGGTTAATCAGTTTTGCCTGTCCCACAGCGCTATATAACTGACGAGCCGATACTGCGTCAAGTTTTTTGTTCTCTTTCAGTTCACTACGTCCCGACGCAACAGCACCCGAAGAAATCATGATAACCGAGATTCCATGATGATGCAACTCAGCCACTTGATCGACAATTGCACTCATGCGAGTAATATCAAGTGTTCCATCAGGGCGAGTCAATACATTGCTGCCTATTTTTATTGCTATGCGTTTATATCGCCCTTTCATTACTTTTTATTGCGTATTTCCACACGTCGTATTTTTCCACTTATCGTTTTAGGCAATTCCTCTACAAATTCTACGATACGAGGATATTTATATGGTGCTGTTACACGTTTAACATGATTTTGAATTTCTTTGATGAGTTCTTCACCAGCACGAGCCTTGTAATCTTTGGCAAGGACTATTGTTGCTTTCACCACTTGACCGCGTATTTCATCAGGCACACCGGTAATGGCACACTCTACAACAGCTGGGTGAGTCATCAAAGCACTTTCTACTTCAAACGGGCCAATGCGATAACCCGACGACTTAATAACATCGTCGGTGCGACCAACGAACCAGAAATATCCATCTTCATCTCTCCATGCTACGTCTCCGGTGTGATATATATCATCATGGTAGGCTTCATGAGTGAGTTCCGGATCATGTAGATATTCTTTAAACAATCCCAATGGTTTCTTACCATGAGTGCGCACAATGATTTCTCCTTGTTCTCCATCTTCAGCCGAGCGACCGTCAGCAGTAATCAAATCGATATCATATACCGGGCCTTTCTTTCCCATCGAACCCGGTTTAGGTTCAAGCCATGGATATGTTGCAATTGTGAGAGTAGTTTCAGTTTGTCCAAAACCTTCCATCAATTTAATACCGGTTAGCTTATACCAGTCGTCAAACACTTTTGGATTGAGAGCTTCTCCGGCAATTGTACAATATTTGAGTGTTGAAATATTGAATTTGGTGAGGTCTTCACGAATTAGGAAACGGAACACAGTGGGTGGTGCGCAGAATGATGTGATACCAAATTCCTGTATCTTGTATAACACATCAACCGGCTCAAACTTCTCAAAGTCATAAACAAACACATTTGCACCTGCAATCCATTGCCCATAAAGTTTACCCCACACAGCTTTACCCCAACCGGTATCAGCAAGCGTCAGGTGCAAACTATCTTCTTTCACATTGTGCCAAAAAGAGCCTGTTATAATGTGTCCCAATGGATAAGTAAAATCATGAGCAACCATCTTAGGCTCTCCTGTCGTTCCCGATGTAAAATACATCAAAGAGATATCATCATTGGTATTAGCCAATTCAGGGCGAACAAATGGAGCGGCTTTCTTTATTTCAGCATTAAAGTCATACCATCCATCAGGGACTATCGGACCTGTCGAAATCAAACATTTAACCGATGGACATTTTGGCATAGCCTTTTCAATATGGTTTATCACAATCTCGTCACCACTTGTTACAATAGCCTTAATCCCTGCACGTTCACAACGATAAATGATATCTTTTTCAGTTAACAAGTGTGTTGCAGGGATAACAGTCGCCCCAAGTTTGTGCAACGCTACTATTGAAAACCAAAATTGATAATGACGTTTTAATATCAACATCACCATATCTCCACGACCTATTCCTTGTGATGCAAAAAATGATGCGGTCTTATCGCTTTCTCTTTTTATATCGGCAAATGTAAATTGTATAGTTTCTCCTTTATCATTTGTCCATAACAACGCTTTTTTATTTGGCTCTTTCTCTGCCCAACGGTCAACGACATCATATCCGAAATTGAAATTCTCCGGTACATTGACCTTGAAATTTGCCATAAAATCTTCGTAAGACTCAAATTGTGTCTTTTCGAGAAATAACTCTAACATAGCTCTATGATATTATTGCTAAAAATTTAACCGGAGTGCTACCTATCGCTCTCATTCCATGTTGACGTTGAGAGTCAAACATAATACTATCTCCAGGATTTAATACTATTGTATTACTACCTATTACAATCTCCATTTGTCCCTCAAGGACATAATTAAACTCTTGTCCTTGATGAGAGTTATATGTCATTGGCTTTTCAGGATCAGGCTCAACCGTAACTATGAATGGGGCCATTACTCGATGAGCAAATCCGGCAGCTACATCTTGATAACTATATGCTTTTGTCCTTTCTACCTTAACACCATTTCCCGCACGAGTAACAAAATAAGAAGCCATTTTGGGTTCCTCGCCAAATAATAACGCTGTTAACTCTACCCCATATTGTGCCGATATGCGATGAAGGAAACTTACAGAAATATCTTTTTCTCCACTTTCATATGCAGCATACAATTCAGGCGTAACACCACATTGTGTTGCTATTTCCTCAATCGAAAGGTCAAGGGCATCACGCAACCCTTTCAATCGATTGGCAACTTGAATTAAATGATTATCCATGGTTACACTTTTTAATATTTTCACAAAAGTAACAAATTCTTCTTTACAAAGGATAGCGAATTCAAAGTTTTTACATCAAATTGCTCATTTCTATCATTTCCTCTCCACTTTTCTATTTATTTGCATTGAATTAAGGGAAATACACCTATAACGAGGAAAGGGAACACCTTTGTGGGGTGCTCCCTAATCTTTATTTATCTTTCTCAAATCTTATTGAGCTGAATCAGCAGGTACTTCCATTACAGGAGCTTCAGCAGCAGGTGCAGCATAGTCTGTTCCTGTTACTTGCATAGGAGCATCTGCCTCAACGCGAGATTGCATTGTTACATTGCGAGGCATTACAAATGCTGATACGATTGCAAGCACTCCGATTACTGCAGCAAGTGTCCATGTAGCTTTTTCAATGAAATCAGTTGTACGGCGCACACCCATGATTTGGTTTCCACCGCCAAATGATGAAGACAAACCGCCTCCTTTAGATTTTTGAACAAGAACAACTACAATCAAAAGTAGTGCTGCAATAATTGATAAGATAATAACTAATGTATACATGTTATGTCTTAAAATTGTTTGTTAATTATTTCGTTGATTTAATATTAATTTGCGTAAAAAACGCAATTGGTCTGCAAAGTAAATACTTTTTTCCGGAAAATTCAAACTTAAGTTGCTTATAATTTCATAAGCCTTAGAATATTTGCGCTGTTTTATATAGATTTTAGCTAAACTTTCACTCAATAAAGAATCGTCAGTCGCCTCCGGAGCATTCACCGGAGTGTCATCAATCGGTATAGGCTCAGGTTCTTCATGTTCCTGCTCTACTGATGAAGGGAAATGTCCTTGTATCTCCTTGCTTTTCAAGATAAAAGCATTTATCAACGCATCTTGACTATCATCCTCTGTCGCTGACAAATCAGGTATGCTGCGTTCTTCCTCTTCAGAAAGCAATTGAGCATAATCAGGAGTGGGGTTAAATATCAATTTAGTCAATATTTCTTCCTCATGTGGATCAGGGTTTCCATAGGTAGCGATAAATGTATCGATAGCCGCATTGGTGCTTATCTGTTGCTTCTGCTCTTTAGGATAAAATCCCACCCACTTTTCAGCTTCCTTATCCATCAACTGAGCAATAGCCTCTTTATCTCCAGATGACAATGCAATCTGAGCTTTCAATGTATTACGCTCCTCATCAGTTAACTCCGACGAGCGTTTAAGCAACATCGATACCGGCATTACAAAATAGGGATAGCGCTCCGACATTTCATCTACCCACTCTTTTTGCGGGACAACAGTCGGATTATCTATCAATGATATTATTTTCTCTTGTAATGACATCTACCAGTTCCCAAGTGTAGCATTAAAAATCAAGTCAACAAGCTCTTTTGATATCTGAGAACATAGTTCATCTTGAACATCGGTCAACATCTCTGAGCTATCAAAATCTCTATATGCCGAGAATGATTGGTCAACATCTTTACCATCCTGTTTATTATCGGTATATTTTACTCTGACAGTTATTGTCAATCGTGTTTTTGATGCATAGGCATCCTCTGTAACAGCCTGAGGAGACAAGCTATAACCGGTGATTTCTCCCTCCATTTGAAGGTCAGCACTTGTATCAACAATTCTCAATCGAGTGTTTCTTGATATATAATCGAGTAATTCGTTTTCAAATGTCTGTTGCAATGGCGGATAAACAAGAGCTGCACGTATAGGGAAATTTGAAACAAATATTGTCTTATACACATTATAGTCAAGTGCCGCACCATTAAATTTATAGCTCACTGTGCAACCTTGCCATGTCATCAACATCACAAACAGGACAACTGCTTTTAAACTTAAAATCTTAGATATATGCTTCATCTTTCACCTTATTTATTCAAGTCCATACTCTCTGATTTTGCGATATAGTGTGCGTTCAGAAATTTTCAACTCCTGAGCTGTAGCCTTGCGACGACCACCATTGCGTTCAAGCGAACGGCGTATCGTCTCACGTTCAGTATCCTCAAGTGTCATCATCGAAGCATCGGCATCTTGCACCTCTGTAACATCAGTCTGAAACTCCATATCTCCGGAAATTATCTCATTCACCGTAGGGTGATATTTCACAAGCGTGCGAGGCAATGTCTCGATCGCATCAGGAGCATGAATATCTACAGCCGATGACTTTGACGATAAAGTTTCAACAGTATTGCGCAAAGCATCAATCTCATGTTGCATGCGGAATATCATATTAAACAATAGTTCACGCTCTTTGGAATAAGAGTGAGAAGTCTCCGACGTTACCATTGGGGTGTAAATCGTCGCATTGTGAGGGATGTACTGCTCGATGCTACTTTCTGTTATCTCATTTCCTGCTTCAAATAGTGAGATTTGCTCAATCACGTTTTTCAATTGGCGCACATTGCCCGGCCAACGATAATGTTGTATTAATCGGCGAGCACTTTCGTCAAGTGAAATTGCCGGAGTTCTATATTTTTCGGCAAAGTCAGTAGCAAATTTTCGTGCAAGCAACACTATGTCATTCCCTCGCTCTCTCAATGGGGGAATAGAGATTTGCACCGTTGACAGACGATAGTATAGATCCTCTCTAAAACGTTTCTCCTCTACCGCCTTTATCATATCCACATTTGTCGCTGCAACAATGCGTATATTGGTTTTCTGCACAGTAGAAGAACCCACTTTCAAGAATTCACCACTCTCCAACACACGCAACAATCGTGCTTGTGTAGTCAATGGCAATTCTGCTACCTCATCAAGGAATATCGTTCCGCCATCGGCTTCTTCAAAATAGCCCTTGCGAGTAGCAACTGCTCCTGTAAAAGCACCTTTTTCATGCCCAAACAATTCAGAATCAATTGTTCCTTCAGGGATAGCCCCACAGTTCACTGCAATATATTTATTGTGTTTTCGTGAACTGAACGCATGTATAATTTTCGGGAAAAACTCTTTCCCCGTACCGCTTTCTCCTGTTATCAATACCGACAAATCGATGGGCGCAACTTGAATTGCACGAGACACAGCCGCAATGAGAGCAGGCGCATTGCCCACAATCCCAAGACGCATTTTGGCTTGTTGCACCTCAGCCGGTATTTCCATCAGATTTACTTGCATGATTTCAATGAATAAGTGCTATTTCTTAAAAATTTATTGAATTCTTCAAGAGAGCCCATGTGTTTCAGTTGTTCTTCTACCGAAATGGGATCTCCTATTGAGATGTGTAATGTTTTACCTTTCTTTCTAAACACTTCAGTAGGGAGTCGCATTGTGCGCAAACGCCAATCTATCAACCCGAGGATGTGAGACATCGCACTATTTCTCCCATGGAAAAAGATGGGAACAACAGGCACTTTTAACTGCATAATGAGACGAATGATATTTTCTTGCCACTCACGATCTTGCAAGCGCCATTTAGTGATTTTTGATACCGCACCGGCAGGAAAAAATCCAATGGGCTCTCCTTTTCTCACTTGCATAATCGCTGCCTTGATTCCATTCATCGACACCGCCTTTTTCTTTGGGTCTGACGATTGGTAAGCATCGACAGCTATGAAATTAGGGCGCATGGCCGATATATAGTTAAGCACCATATTCACCATGACCTTAAACTGCGGACGACGCTTAGCAACAATATTTATCAAACTAATTCCATCAAGCGCACCAAACGGGTGATTGCTTATCGTAATAAATGCTCCTTCCGGAAGATTGTCAAGCACTTGCTCATTGTCAATGCGCAATGTGATATCAAGGTCTCTCAAGAGCCCTTCAGTAAATGGCTGTCCCGGAGTATCACAATTGTGCTCATGCAACCAATTTACTTTGTCAACTTTTAAAAATTTAAAAACTCGGTTGACCAATTTCTCTTTGCCTTTGAGTTTTGGCACTAACGCCACAACATCATTGCAATCAAGAACTGAGCGTTTTATTGATGTTTCGTTATTTTCCATTTCCATAAATTACTGCTACAAAATTACGGAAAATGCCTTGAATGACAAAATGGCAGTCGTTATTGTGTAACAATCTCTTACTTGAGAGACACAAAAAAGAGCAAAACTCCCATCATTAAAAATTTTTAACACATCTACCCCCTCCCATTTTAAAAATACTCGTTTTTATTACATATCTTTGCATTTGTATCATTTTTACCAAATCCGTCGGATTACACATTGAGTTTAAAGACAACATTATATATACTTGAATTTTGGTTATGAGGGAGGTGTGCTTCTGTGAAGAAGTGCACTTTCGTTTTTATATATGGCGAATAAAATGTACTTTTGTAGGGAATAACAATTTTTATAATCATTATGTTTTCAGGAATAGTAGAAGAAGCGGCTAAGGTCGTAAACATTACACGAGATGGAGGGAATGTACATTTGACACTGACTTGTTCATTTGTCAATGAGTTAAAAATTGACCAGTCTGTTGCCCACAACGGAGTGTGTCTCACTGTCGTAAATCTTCCCGGTGATGACACCTACACCGTTACCGCTATTCAAGAGACTCTCGATCGAAGCAATCTGGGCGACCTAAAGGTGGGCGACCTCGTAAACCTTGAACGTAGCATGCTGATGAATGGACGTCTTGACGGACACATCGTGCAAGGGCACGTTGATTGTACAGCGACTTGCCAATCAGTAGAAGAAGTCGATGGCAGCCGATACTACTTGTTCCGCTACAACGTGGACAAAGAAATGGCTCGCAAAGGATATGTAACAGTTGAAAAAGGCTCTGTTACTGTTAATGGTGTGAGCTTGACTGTGTGCGACTCCGAAGCCGACAGTTTCCGCGTTGCTATTATCCCTTACACTTTTGAACACACTAATTTCAAGAACATTCAACCAGGCACACGTGTTAATATAGAGTTTGACATCATAGGTAAATATTTGAGCCGATTGATGGAATTTGCAAAATAACACTCTATGGACTTTTACCAACTTGTTGAAGAACGCCAAAGTTGTCGTGCCTACGATTCCTCTCGTGAAATTCCACAAGAGAAACTCAATCGCATCATTGAGGCAGCACGACTTGCGCCATCAGCTTGCAACTCGCAACCTTGGCATTTCATCACCATAACCAATCCCAACAACCGCTTGAAGGTTGCCGAAGCACTAACCTCAATGGGGATGAACAAATGGGCTTCGCAAGCCACGGCATTTATCGTCATCGTTCAAGAATCGCCCAACTTCACAGCACGCTTGGGAGGATGGATAAAAAACAAGCATTTCCCTCTGATTGATTGCGGAATTGTAGCATCACACATCACTCTTGCGGCAACAGCCGAAGGGCTCGGCTCGTGCATCCTTGGGTGGTTTGGCGAAAAACAACTGCGCAACATCTTGCAAATACCCCGCTCAAAACGCATTTTGATGGTCGTTTCACTCGGCTACCCACTTGACGAACACCGTCAACACATTCGCAAGCCACTCTCCGACATATCCTCCCCCGAAAAATACTAATAGAATATATTATTGTTCTTCTATCAAATATAATCCATTTAAATTTCGAGCCTTATATATTCTATTGTGACACTTACTTTTTAGATTGACACTTTTATCCCCATATGTAAAACCTTTTATTCCAGGATTTGGCATTACAGGCATTCCCATTATAGAATCAACAGGGAATATTTTATATAGTTTTAAATCATAATATCGTCCTACTGATATTTTAGCTGATTTATTATCTGTATTTATATCTGAAATAGGACTAAAGATTTGGAATATCGAATCATTCCGGTGTGCATATATCGTATAAAAAGATTCGTCTGCATCAATTTGCGTAATTTTATATTTAAAGCGATCATGCATTGTTTCTATTAATGGTATCGTCATTTTATACCACTTCCCATCTTTATAGTAATCTATCGTATCTTGAGAATATACATCATACATTTGAAGCGTATTGACTCGCTTTGTTGAACAAGCGACACACAAAATCAATAATATCATTATCGCTCTCATAAAAATTTAATTATTAGATTGCATTAAACGTAAAATCACTTTTGTTTTATTCCCATTACGAACAAACCATTCGCCTTTTACAATATTATTTTTTAGAACTTTTAATTGTTGTCCATTATTATCGTAATATAAATAATCTACTGTAGTTTGAGGAGTTGCTCTATTATGAGCTGTTTCATATACACTATTTATTTTATTTGAAGGAGGTGACGATAACCCATTATTTTTTGAAATGATAGCTCCTTCATAAGCTTCAGTAAATTCATGAGCCATCATTTTTCCTGGAGTTTCAGTAAAATCATCAGCTGTTCCCAGAACATTAGGATTTACTTCCTGAAATGCAGAAATTGACAATAAGCCTTCAGAATCGGTTGTTATTTCATTCCCCATAAATGCTCCTCCGATAAAAAACTCTCCTGTGGATGTAAAAACATCAGACACAGCATTAATATTTACATTAATACTTTCATCATCAATCACTCTCATTATATCTGTTGCTTCGATCTTTAAGATTCTATCATGATTACGTTGATATATTATATTTCCCGATGATTCCATTGTTAATGTCAAATCAGTTCGGACATAACTTTGAAGTTGCAGTAACGCATTTTGTCTTTCGGGGCCTAAGAATGTCGCTTTTTTCCCGTCATTATCTATGTACATTATTGGATTACCAAGACAATATAAATATGGAGAAACATGATAGTTCTTTTCGCTGAGGAGGTCGGGGCTGTGGAATTGCAGTACGGGGTAGTAGTATGGACGGGCGTGGAAGTCGTAGATGTTTAAGCCGTTCATCCTCTCCAATTCCTTGCCGGAGTATTTGTAGCTCTGCCGGCTCGCGCTCTCGCCAAACAGTCCGCCATAGGGGTAATAGTCGTTCTGCTCAAGGACGTTCCCCTGTGCA
>JAFXGB010000007.1 GCA_017520235.1 Muribaculaceae bacterium
CACAAAATATGCGTGTTGTGTATTATTCCGACGGCACACAACTGCTCACCGTCCCGGTGAAAGATGACAAATTTGAGTTTAAAGCAGAAATAACTCAACCAACTATTGTTGAGTTTTATGGCGCCAATAAAACATTATTAGGTCGTTGCTATGTGGATAAAGGCGATGATATGGAATGTAGTTTTATAAATAATTCGCCCCAAAGAGCAAATGTGAAAGGGAATGACGTTTCGGAACGTTGGTGTAAATTCCTTAACGATAATATCGAAACATTTGCCCGCGGAGACTCAAAAAAAATCAACTCGATGATAGCTAAATATATCACTTCAAACAAACAGGATATATTATCGACCTTATTGCTAATCACCGAATATATCACCCCCGAAAATAACGACGAGGCTATTAAATTATTGGCTTCGATAGCTCCCGAGGCTCGTCCACAACATCTGATAGAAAGCTATGAGGCTCTTCTCGACCGAGGGAATAATGTCAAAGCACGAGAAAAAGTGTCGATGACCTCTTATTTTAGCAGCACTGACTCTCTAAGCACCTTTGTGCCTCACGAGTCGTCATATTCCATAATCACATTCTCAAACGACCCCACTCGCAAAGATTCAAAATTAGAGTCAGACCTTCGCACATTGCGCGAAGATTACCCAAACAAACGACTTCAAGTCGTTGATATATCTTTTGACCCCGATACAATGACCTGGAAACGGTCGATTCGCGACGATAGCGCATCGTGGAAGCAAGGTTGGGTTGTAGGTGGTGCATCGGCACATTCTATCGAACGCCTTGGCATTAGCCGACTCCCCTTCTATATCGTAGCCGATTCTACCGGAAAACAATTATATCGAGGCACTTCAATAAACGAAGCCAAAACAAAAATCAAGGAAGTACTTAAATAGTAGCCATTATGCTTGTAAAGACCTATGGAGCAGCCGTTGATGGCATTGATGCCATTTTAATCACCATCGAAGTGTCGGTGGAGCAAGGCATTCTCTACTGCATTGTAGGGTTGCCCGATGCCGCCGTCAAAGAAAGTCATCAACGCATTCTTTCGGCAGTAAAGCATTGTGGTCAAGATTTTCCTCGCCGTAGAGTAGTAGTGAACATGTCGCCTGCCGATGTAAAAAAGGAGGGAGCAGCCTATGACTTGCCTATTGCGATAGGAATTCTTGCCGCCGATGAAAAGCTCGACGGGTCAAAACTCAGCGACTATCTCATTATGGGAGAATTGTCGCTCGATGGCTCGGTATTGCCCATTAGAGGCGTCCTACCGATGGCTATTAAAGCTCGCGAATTGGGGTTTAAAGGCATGACTGTGCCAAGTGCAAATGCCACAGAAGCCGCTGTGGTAAATAATCTTGAAGTACTGGGCGTTGACAATCTCGCTCAAGTGGTATCTTATCTCAACGGCACATATCAGATATCTCCAACAGTAGTAAACACACGCGAAGAATTCAATAAAGCGAGCAACGTGTTTGACTACGATTTTGATGAAGTTAAAGGTCAAGAAAATGTGAAACGTGCCTTTGAGGTAGC